>DATMOV010000149.1:0-2223 GCA_035568055.1 Cytophagaceae bacterium | reverse complement strand
CCTTCTTATTCCTGCTATGTATTGGAGAAGATTGGAGTTAAGCAAAGACGCCATACTTTTGTGTATAGCCTCTAAAGGATATGATGAGAAGGATTACATCAGAGATTATCAGGAATTTCTTTCTTACAATAAATAGATCTTGAATTCTTTTATTATTAATCCCCAGAAGAATTTCCCCACCGCCTTCGAAGGATTTTTCTTCAATGAAAATAATTTTGTGTCACGGGCTTCTTCTGAAGAGAGATTTACATTTGTCTTTCTGGATAGAACTTCAAAGATTAAAGCAAGATTCGTATTATTTATTCAAGGTTCGGAGGGACTAAGCCCCTTGAGGGCACCCTTTGGCTCTTTTGAATTCGCTAAAAATTTTTCCGGACAGGAGCTGGATGAATTTATTTATCATATAGATAATTTTGCAAAACAAAAGAAACTCTCCGGACTTAGCATTACTTCATGGCCGGATTGTTATAATCCTGAAAATGCAGAGATGCTAAAAAAAGCATTATTGAAAAGCGGGTATCA
Source organism: Cytophagaceae bacterium (assembly GCA_035568055.1). Taxonomy (GTDB): domain Bacteria; phylum Bacteroidota; class Bacteroidia; order Cytophagales; family Cytophagaceae; genus DATMOV01. The sequence goes on along the minus strand of DATMOV010000149.1, from coordinate 1,701 downwards.
GGTAATCGTTGAAGACCATAATTATCATCTGGAAACTGGTACCTCATTTGAATCCCTCATTCATGTGTCCGAGAAGGGAAAACTTAATAAATCAATGAATGCAGGATTTAGATTTTCGATAGGAAGTATTGATGATGTCAGGAGTATTCATAATCTTGTAGCCGAAGCGAGGAAACAACGCGGGCATCCGCTCTCTATGAGCCTGGCTGATTATGAGAAAATGTTTCTGCAATTTCCTGACAGATATATTTTATTTACTTTATATGATCGTGAAAAACTAATTGCTGCCTGTACCGGAGTAAAGATCAATTCAAAAATATTATATAATTTTCTGGGTGCAGACGATTTTAATTACAAAAGCTATAGCCCCATGGTCATGTTAATGAAAGGAGTCTATGACTATTGTGCGGATCGTGATTATCATATATTTGATCTTGGGATAGGCACAGCGAATGGTATTGTGAATCCGGGACTTGTGCAATTCAAAAAATACCTGGGAGGAAAATTTTCTTATAAGTTAACTTATCACAAGAGGTACTCATGAATCCCTTGGTTACTGTCATTTGCACTTGCTACAATCACGAAAGATTTTTGAAAGAGTCTCTTGATGCTGTTTTTAATCAGACTTATCAATCTCTTGAAGTCATTATAGTTGATGATGCCAGTAAAGATGATAGCAGAAATATCATTGAATCTTATGTCAGAGAAAGACCAGGTACTATTACAATCCTCAATGAATACAACGAAGGAATATGCGCCTCCTTCAACAAAGCGCTGTCCTTAGCCAAAGGAAAATATATCGTTGATCTGGCGACTGATGATGTTATGGAGCCAGATAAAATAGAAAAGCAGCTGAACTGTTTTGAGCAACTGGATGATTTCTACGGAGCCGTTTTTACCAATGCCCTTCATATAGATGAGCAATCGACACCTATTGAATTTCATTTTACACCTGCTGATAAAGTTCCTCAGGGAGATATTTATAAAGAAGTAATCCGGAAATTTTTTCTGCCATCCGCCAGTCTTATGGTCAAAAAAAGGGTTTTGGAAGATCTTGGTGGATATGATGAAACACTGGCTTATGAAGATTTTGATTTCTGGGTTCGGTCATCAAGAAATTACAAATATGCTTATTTAAATGAGCCGCTAATCCGCCACCGCAAACTAAAAGGATCTTTATCCACTAAATTTTCCCGACCGGGTGAAGCTGCAATGCTGGAGACTACTTATAGAGTTTGTCAGAAGGCTTTATGGCTGAATAAGACGAAGGAAGAAAACCTTGCTTTGTGCCAAAGACTGCAATATGAAATGAAGCAAGCTTTTCTGATGGAAAATTTTACTCTGGCAAAAAAATATTATAAACTGATGAAAGACGCTGGTGGCAAAAACATTATTTCATCGTTCATAGACTTACTATCCGGGCTGGAGATAAGGACGAACCATCTTTATTCTTATTACCTCAGGTTTAAAGGAAGGCAATAGAGTTATCTATGGCTATCATCATTTATCATCATGCTTAGATAACTTTGATAACGACTTAAAGCAATCTCTCCGCTTTTTACTTTTTCAATCACAGCGCACTTGGGTTCGTTGATATGTTTGCAGTTATGAAATTTGCATTGTCCGAGTAAGGCCAGCATCTCAGGAAAATAGTGGCTAAGCTCATCTTCGCCGATTTCAAAGATCCCTAATTCCTTAATG
>DATMOV010000148.1:0-5413 GCA_035568055.1 Cytophagaceae bacterium | reverse complement strand
GCGCTCGCTCTGACAGGAATCATGGGCACCGCAGTGATGGCAGAAAGCAGCGTAGCTGCAGATAACGGCAATAAAAAAACCAGTAAGGTTTTTAAAGTGAATAAAAAGAGTAAGCTAAATAAGAAAAAAAGAAAATACGTTAATAAAACTACCAAAAAACATAGAAGATCAGGTAATAAATACAATGCCTGATATTATAAATTCTGAAATTTAAAAAGTCTCCGTCGATTGACGGAGACTTTTTTTTATTAGATCTAATATTTAATTATTTTGCTGTTCACATGAAATTTGTTCAAGTCATATTTTTTTTATTTAATACAGTCTCTGTCATGGAAGCTCAGATTATTCCTGTGTTTAACTTCAATGATCCTGTTATTAATAAGAAAGACAAGATTATTTTTACTTCCATCGAAAAATTTACATTTCAAGGTAAGCTGGCTCCTGTTATTCTTAAAAATACTTCTGGCATCGGACTCATTGGCTTTGTGAATAGAAAAGGTGGATTAGTGGTGCCCGCACAATATGAAAGTATTGGAGAAATAAGAAATGGTAATTTTATTGTCAGCAAGAATGGAAGATATGGACTCATTAATCAGGCAGGAGAATTGGTGGTTGATTGTAAATTCAAAGAATTAAAATTTAAGAATGACGAAACAATGTTTGCCAAAAACTTTTATTTATGGCAAGTGAAGGACAGTTTAAATAAGAGTTTTGAAAGATTTGATGCTGACAGCATTCTTGCCGAATCTGATACTATATACCGTTGCTTTCTGAACGATCAATCATTTTTATCAAAACATAAAGCTAAAAGGATATTAGTCTATGAGCAGCCAAATAAAATTTCGACAAAAAATAATTTTCCATATACCACCTGGAAATACAAAGGAAGGGTTGCGTATGAAAATTACGATTGCAACCTGGTTGTTCCGCCAGTATATGATTCCGTAAAATATATTTCTTCCGATAGCATTTTTGTGGTTTATTGGAAAAATAAAATTGGCATACTTGAAAATGACGGCAGTGAAATTATGCCCCTCACTAATAAATATCAGAAGATTTATAATTTCTCGAGTAGCAGGGCGAGAATACTTAAAGACGGACGCTACGGATTTCTTGACAGGTTTGGGAATGTAAGAGTGTCGCCTCAATATGAAAATGTTAAGGATTTCTCTGAAGGGTTTGCCGCAGTTTTTCTTGCCGGCAAATGGGGCTTTCTTGACCGGAACGAAAATCTTGTTGTACAGCCTTTTTATTATGAAGTAGAATCTTTTTCTCACGGTACTGCCCGGGTAAAGGAAAAGAACAAGTGGAGCTTTGTAAATTCTGAAGGAATTAAAATTACGACTACACCTTATGATGAGATCATTCCCACGGAATATAAAAAATGGTTTATTGTCAACAATAAAAAATATGGACTAGCTGATAGCTCGGGGCGTGAAATGCTTGGCCCTAAATATGAATTCATCAGAGACCTTAATAATGGCTACATCATCGTGAAAAGAAATGGCAAGTGGGGCGTGCTGGATTACCAGGAAAATTTTGTTATTCCTATGGAATATGACAGTATTGAATACGACAAGTTCAATAATTGTTTTTTTGCAGGGATAGAAGGAAAAGAAGAGCCAATTAATATAAACTCCAAACAGGGAAGGGAAAGAACTAGATGAGAAGTTGCAGATTTTCATTTTTTATTTTCCTGCTGGCGCATATTTCCATTGATTCTTTTGCGCAAAAAACAGGGCAGCTTCATGAAGGACTTTCAGTACAGAAAAAAAACTCAGCGGGCGAAATTTATTTTGGATTTGTGGACAGCAGAGGCCAGACTAAAATTCCATTTGATTACGACACTATTTACAAGCCATTTCAGAAAGGCCTGGCCATTGTTGGTAAGCATGGGCTTGCCGGTGTGATCGACAAAAAAAACAGAGTTGTTGTTCCATTTGAATTTCTGGCGATCCCTGAAATTTATAGGAGCATCATTCCTGTTGAGGGCCAATCCCGCAAATGGGGATTTTATAATCATAATGGGCAACGGATCACAGAATGTTTGTTTGACAATTTCAGCGTGAAAGAAAAAGGCCACATTATGGTGCAGAGGCTGGGTAAATGGGGAATCATCGATGAAGAGGGGAAAACCCTGGCCGATTTTAGCTATCGGGGGATCGGTTTTTTATCCAATAGAAAATATTACGGAATCCGGATCAATACCTGGCAGGTTAAAAACCTCCGGAATGAAATTATAAAATCATTTGAATTTGACAGCATCAGGCTGGCTTCAGAAAATAACTATGTATACTCGCTGGTAGGAAAGCTTGGCCTTGTAAACCGTGACGGAAAAATTTTAAGCGGACCTGATTTTGAGGAGATCTCGGATTTTAAAAATGGCCTTGCTGTTATAAAAAAGAGAGATCAATATGGCGCGATAGATGAAGCCGCAAAAACCATCATTCCTCCCGTTTATAAAAAAGTTATTTTGGATAGTCTGTTCGTTAGGGTTCAGCTGCCAAATGGTAAATGGGGACTTAAGGATTTTAAAGGACAGGAATTGATCAAGCCGAGATTCGCTGAGATGAATAAATTCTCCAACGGACTTATTGCAGTAAAATATGATAATGGAACATGGGGTTATGTATCTTCTGCAGGAGAAGTGGAAATATTGTCAAGATTCAGCGAAGCAGGTGACTTTTCAAAAGAGGTGGCAGTAGTTAAAATCTCCTATTCAGCAATAAATAAAGAACTCCCTGCGATCATTAATAAAAAAGGCGATTATGTGATCCGGCCTGATGAATATGATTTTTACCTTAAGGGCGTTATTAAAATTTCTGACAAACAAAAAGTTGAGTACCTTATTCCCAAAGAAAAATATTCGGATTACCAGAAAATGGATGACAGGTATTTTAGGATTTTTCTGAATGGAAAACAGGGCGTGATGACTTCATCAGCCAGAGAGCTTATTCCGCCGCTTTATGACTCTGTTTCCTCTCCCTCAAAGGATGGATATTTTGTTGTTAAGAATCAAAACAGATATGGTGTTATCGGGCCTGACGGCGAGTTTACTCTGAGGTATCCAAACAAGTATGAAAAAATTTATGGGTTTGAAGAAGGATATTCCAGATTTCTTCTAAAAGGAAAGTATGGTTTTCTTGATCCCCTAAATAATGTTTTTATTAGTCCGCAGTATGCAGAAGCCGAAAATTTTCATGAAGGCTTCGTTGCTTTGCCGATCAAAAACAAATGGGGTTTCATGAATAAAGATGAGCGCCTGGTTGTGCAGCCCAGATATGATGTGGTGAAACCTTTTAAAAATGGGATAGCCTTAGTGGAAGTGAATAACAAATGGAATTTTGTTAATAAAGAAGGAAAGGAAATTTACGAAGATTCACTCGACCAGATCACGGAGCTTCCTACCGGACGATATTTGCTTAAAAGAGATGGCCGCTTCGGACTTGCGGATAAGTATGGAAAGGAAATGGTGGCTGTGAAGTATGACAATATTGAGGACATCAGCAATGGTTATATAAAAGTGCAGCGCGTAGGGTTATGGGGGCTGCTGGATTATAAAGAAAATATTATTATACCTGTCGAGAATGATGTACTGAAATATTATTCTCAATATAATTTAGTGCTGACAGTGAAGAAAGGGCAGAGGGAGGAAATTGGTTTGAAGTAAAAGAGTTGTTGATAGTTGTTTGTTGTTGGTGCGCAGAGAACGGCTATTTAATAACTAACAACTAACAACTAAAACTTCACCCCAAACCTCTTACCTAACTCCTCCAGATCTTTTTCAACAGGAGGCAGCAAAGGAATTCCGGCAGTTAATCTTTCTTTTTCCATTTCTCTTTCAGGATCTCCGGGGATTAAAACTTTTTCTCCCGCAATCGCTGGCGCACTGCGGAAACGCTCTATCCAGATATCCATATTTAATTTAAATTCTTCTGATGGGCGAAAGGCATCTATTCTCATAGCTCCGAAAAAATGTCCGATTCCCTCTCCCACCGGATCTTTTGGCAAAGGAAGGAAACTTACAAAAGGAGGTACCCATGGCCCGAAGTTCGCGCCGGAAAGAACGGCTGAAAAAATATCTACGATTGATCCCAGGCAATAACCTTTATGGCTGCCATGATCGCGGTCACCTCCAAGTGGAAGTAGGGCACCACCGTCTTTCAGCTCATGAGGGTTTGGTGTTTGTGTTCCGTCTTTATCCTGTATCCAGCCCAGCGGAGCTTCTTTGCCTTTTCTTTGCAATATTTCCAGCTTCCCATTAGCAGCGGTGGTAGTTGCGAAGTCAGCTACGAAAGGCGGTTGTGTTTTAGCAGGTATGGCAACAGCAATAGGATTTGTTCCCAGTAATCTTTCCAGCGAAAAAGTTGGTGCTACAAGCGGGCTGGCATTGGTCATAGACATGCCGATCATATCATGTTGCAATGCCATCAGCGCATGGTAGCCGGCGATTCCATAATGATTGGAATTTCGTACCGACACCCAGCCTGTGCCAGCTATTTTAGCTTTCTCAATAGCGATCTTCATTGCTTTGGGAGCTACCACCAATCCTAGCCCGCGGTCACCATCAACAACTGCTGTACTGGGACTTTCATGCACGATCCTGACATTCGGTTTGGAATTAATTCTTTCGGCTTCCCATAATCTTACATAGCCGCTAAGCCTGGCAACGCCATGTGAATCGACACCACGAAGGTCGGCAGAAAGTAAAACAGTGGAAGCCAGCTCCGCGTCATCTTCGGGGCATCCCATCTTCAAAAAAATTGCTTTAGAAAAGTTAAGGAGGTGTTTGTATGAGTGCATAATGTTGCAAAAATATTAAATTCGAATATATTTTTATATTGAAACAAACATAATCAAAGCAGGTTGTTTCAAGTTTAATATAATAATACGTAATTTTCTACATAGAATTATGGAATTCAGGAGAGTTTGCACCTTACTGTAAATAGGAAAATAACACATATGAAAAGGATATTCATTTTTGCCCTTTGCTTTTTATCACTTCAAAGCTTTGCTGACAATGATAAAAGAAATATAAAATCAACAATCAAACAAGTGACGGTTTTTTTGAGCAGGGCTCAGATCAACAGCACTGCCGGTATAGCCGTGGAGGCGGGCATGACTGATGTTGTCATTGAAGGGCTTCCGCCATCTATCGATAAGCAAAGTATCCAGGTTACAGGCAAAGGTGATTTTGTGATCATGGCTGTAAAATATAATCTCAATTACCTGGATCCTCAGAAAAAATCAGCCACGACTATAGCGCTGGAAGATTCCATGGACGCATATCAGCTCCAAATTGAAATTATGACAAATCTGCGTGATGTTTATAATAAGGAAGAGCAAATGCTTTTAAGCAATCAAAACATTAAGGGCAATGACAAAGGAACTAACGCGGATGAGCTTGAAGAAA
>DATMOV010000147.1:0-3676 GCA_035568055.1 Cytophagaceae bacterium | reverse complement strand
CATTGAAGCCATGATTTTTCCACCTATGGTTAACGGATAAATTCCGGATCCTACAGTAGTAAGGGTACATATTCCCCACCAGAGGGCGGAAAAAATACTGGCGAATTGTTTGGGCTGGTAATCGTGCTCGAAATAGTATGTAGCACATGAACAGAAAAACAGCACCATGCCCGTAGCGTAAAATACGGAATTAAGATATTCATTCTTACTTTGAACAACCTCGGAAATAATTTTAATATGTTCTGAATGCCGGTAAATCTTGAGGAATCTGGACATCCGAAAAACTTTGATGAATCTGAAATTACCGGTATTTATAGACGGGAGATAAAAAGGCATAATAGATATAAAATCTATCAGGCCCAAAGGTGAAATGATATAAGCCCACAATTTGCCCTGGCTATATGCCCAGGCAACCCTGATGCCATATTCAACAGAAAAAAAGATGATGGCGGCAAGTTCAAAGATATCGAAATAATAATCCAGATAACTCAGCTCATCAACAGTTTCAAGGCAGATTACAATGATGTTAATAATAATGAATCCGTATAAAATGTTATTGCCAACACTCCTGATTAATTCTGTCTTCCTATTCTTTAAAGGTGTTGGACTATTGGTTGTTTCCTCATTAACCATAACCTAAATATATATAAAACTACCATTAAATATATAAAAAATCCGCTCAGAAAAGGATTAAAGCTACAGAGGCAATGCACTAAAACTAAGTATTTTTTATGTTGATTATCAAAAAAATCGACGGATGCTATAAGATATTATGCGATAACCCATATAAAAGTTGCAGTTACCCTCGCGGGAAATCCTTATCTTCGTTTCTTTACTTTAAAGATGGAACTGAATAAGCTAACAGCAATTTCGCCAATAGATGGGCGGTATAGAAAACAGGTAACAAAACTTGCGGAATATTTTTCGGAATTCGGGCTAATGAGATACAGGACTCTTATTGAGATCGAATATTTTATCGCGTTGCGCGAACTCCCTTTGCCACAGCTGAAATCTTTCAGTAAAAACAGGTTCAAGGCGCTGAGAGATATTTATATTAATTTCTCAGAAGCGGATGCCAATAAAATCAAAGAAATAGAAAAAACCACTAACCATGATGTAAAGGCTGTGGAATATTTTATAAAATCAAAATTCCAGGAGCTGAAGCTTTCAAAATATCAGGAGTTCATTCATTTCGGACTAACCTCTCAGGACATCAATAATACGGCTATCCCATTACTGCTGAAAGATGCCCTGGAGAAAGAAATTATTCCCACAATCAATGAAGTAAATAAAAAAATAAAATCGCATGCGAAGCTATGGAAAAAGATTCCTATGCTCGCCCATACCCACGGGCAGCCGGCCTCTCCCACCAGACTTGGCAAAGAGTTTATGGTATTTGCTGAAAGAATGGATAACCAGATCAACCTTTTAAAGACTATTCCTTTCTCTGGAAAATTCGGTGGTGCTACCGGCAATTTTAACGCCCACACTGTGGCATATCAAAAAATTGACTGGGTGAAATTTGGGAATAAGCTGCTTGATAAAACGCTTAAGTTGAAAAGAAGCCAGTATACTACGCAGATAGAACATTACGACAACATGGCTGCGCTGTTCGACAACCTGAAAAGAATAAATACAATCCTCATAGACCTGAACCGGGATATATGGCAATATATTTCTATGGGTTATTTTAAGCAGAGGATCAAAGAAGGTGAAGTGGGCTCTTCAGCGATGCCGCATAAAGTAAACCCAATAGATTTTGAAAACTCCGAGGGAAACCTCGGAATTGCCAACGCTATCTTCGAACATTTTTCCGCGAAGCTTCCTATTTCAAGACTGCAAAGAGATCTAACGGATTCAACTGTACTTAGAAACATTGGTGTTCCACTCGCTCACACACAGATCGCTTTAAAGTCCCTGCTGAAAGGTTTAGATAAAATAGAGTTGAACAAAGATGCTATTAAGGAAGACCTTGATAATAACTGGGCAGTGGTAGCCGAAGCGCTCCAGACCATATTACGGCGCGAGGGATATCCTAAACCTTATGAAGCCTTGAAAGCACTGACCAGAAAGAATGAAAAGATCAGCGCAAGTACCATTAAGTCTTTCATTGATGAATTAAAAGTAAGCGAGCAGATTAAAAAAGAGTTAAGAAGAATTTCCCCTTTTAATTATACCGGCATAAAATAATAGAGATAATTAAAATTGCCCTGTTGAGCCTTTCAGATTAATAAATAAAGTCTGCTAAGCTTTTTTTAATTCCCAGAAGTTTAAAATGATATCCTTTTAATATCAGCCATTCAGCCAGAAGAAGATTGGGTACCCAGCCGAGCCAGGCAACGATCATATAAACATCCATAGGTTTGGGATGAAATGCCAGAACGAGGTCCAGTTTCCATGCCCGTAAAGTCAGGGCAGATAAAGTGAGCGCATAACTGCGTATCATAAATTTGCCGTGTGACTGAAAATCTTTCTTCACTGCCATTTTATAAGCCTTCGCTGTAAAGACAATCCATAAAAAGAGGTAAAAGCCATTTGAGAAAGTAGTCCACCATTGGCAAAAACCGACATAACCAATCCTGCTGGGGCTGACAAAAAAAGCAGTATAATGATGTATACTTTACCGATGCTACGATGAAGCTTTTTGTTTTTTCTCAGTAACCCGCCGGAAAATTGGGTAAAACCGGCAAACAATAAAAAAGTGCTTGTAAACACATGTACAAAAAAACAGAGCTTCCATACCTGGTTATGGACCATCCATTGCTTGATCTTTAAAAAGGAAACATCATCTTCCAGCGAAAAATATGGAATGGTTATCCTGATCATTAAAACAATAAAAAATGAGAGGACGAGATAATAAATTATTCTTGGAAAACTCTTCAAATGCCTTCAGCTTAAAAGAAATTTAGTTATATTTTGGAAAAGAATACCATCAATATGAGAAATTCATTTCTTCCTCTTTCCATCGTTGCCTGCATTTTCCTGATTTCATGCGATAAAAGCAAGCCTGCTGAAAATACAACACGGATGACTTCCAATACAATCAAACTGGCATCTTTAAAAAAAGACGCACGTAAAATCGGTCCTGAAAAATCCAAGGAACAATCCTCTATTGAAAATGCCAGGATCCTTATCTCAAAAGCAAATAACCAAATATTAGGATACTCGGTAGGCCCATTCGGAAAAACTATTATCAATGCAGTGATCAGTATGACGGTAAGTTTCTATTCAGCATCAACATGAAGCAACGAGAACTTGCAGGAAACTGGGTTCCATTTAAGCCGAACGCTACCTCAGCTAAAAAATATTCACTTAAAAAGACAGATTATATCTTTAAGCCTGATGCAGGTGTTTATCCAAAAACCTCCACCACTTTGCTCACTGAAGCTGATGTAGAAAATATGGACGGAAAAGATTTAAGAATGATGCGCAATGAAATATATGCCAGACATGGCTATTCATTTAAAGACAAAGATCTGCGAGCCTATTTTGACCAGCAGGAATGGTATATGCCGATGGCAATTGATGTAAGAGAGGAATTAACAGAGACAGAAGCAAAAAATATTGACCTGATCTACCAATATGAAGAATATTACAAACAACAGTATGATAATTACGGCAGGTAATAGCAGGTAATAATTAAGAGAATATTTAGCCATAAAACTAAAGCTTATAC
>DATMOV010000146.1:0-4196 GCA_035568055.1 Cytophagaceae bacterium | reverse complement strand
TCAGAACTTTCGGGCGGACAAAAACAAAGGGTTGCCATAGCAAGAGCATTGATAAGCCACCCTAAAGTGATACTGGCGGATGAACCCACTGGCGCGCTTGATTCACAGACTTCTTCCGAAGTGATGGGCTTATTGAAAGATGTAAATAAATCGGGTATTACGGTGATTGTGGTAACGCATGAAAATGATGTCGCCGCTTTAGCGGATAGAATAATAAAAGTAAAAGACGGAGTGCTGGTATAAATAAACTTTGATGTTTGACTTAGACAAATGGCAGGAAATATATAACACGATGCGGGCTCATAAGCTCCGCTCTTTCCTTACCGCGTTCGGAGTGGCTTGGGGTATCTTCATGCTGGTATTATTGCTGGGCGCAGGTAAGGGTCTTGAAAACGGTGTGCTGAAGATGTTCGGTAGTATCGCGAAAAACAGCATGTTTATCTGGGGTGGCAAAACGGTTATCCCATACAAAGGACTGCAGCCGGGTCGTTATGTAAAATATAATAATGATGATTACAAAGCATTAAAAAATGATTTTCCTGAGATCAAATATCTTGCTCCATCCACCAGGTTATATGGAAGTTTTAGTGTGATCTATCAGGATAAAAGCGGCTCCTTCCAGGTAGAGGGCCAGTATCCTACCCTGGCTCAAGTAAAGGCGATGATGTATCCCAAAGGCAGGTATATCAATGAAGTGGACATCAAAGAAAAAAGAAAAGTGGCTGTAATAGGAATCAGGCCGGTGGAACTGTTATTTTCTGAAGAAGACCCTATCGGAAAATACATTAAAATAAAAGGAGTCTATTTTCTCGTAGTGGGAACATTTACCGTTGAAAATACCGGCGGAGACGGAAGAGGTGATGCCGAGAAAATATTTATTCCTCTCTCAACACTACAGCAGACTTTTAATCAGTCCAACATCATTGATGTTTTCGCCATCACACCGGAAGATAATGTGGATCCCGAAGAGCTCGAACGCCGCATCAAGATGAAGCTGGCTTCAAGGCATAATATGTCACCGGATGATTACAAAGCTTTGGGAGGATGGAATTCAGGAAAAGAAGTGAAGAAATTCATAGCTCTTTTTAACGGCATCAGCATTTTTATCTGGGTAGTCGGCATCGGTACAATTATCGCGGGAATTGTGGGTGTAAGCAATATCATGCTCATCATTGTGAAAGAACGCACCCGCGAAATCGGGATTAGAAAAGCGTTGGGTGCGACACCAGGTTCTATCGTCAGCCTGATTATACAGGAATCCATTGTGATCACCAGTTTCGCGGGCTACATAGGACTGGTTTCCGGGGTTTCGCTGATGGAGGGTGTAAAAAGTTTTATGGCATCATCGAAAAGCGATAGCCCTTTTTTCTCCAATCCCGATGTTGATATAAAAATCTGTGTGATAGCGCTGGCCATTTTAGTCGTAGCCGGCGCGCTGGCAGGTTTATTCCCGGCCAGAAAAGCGGCTAGCATCAATCCGATTGAAGCATTGAAAGCGGAATAGGTAATTAGAATTTTAGATATAGAATATGAAAAAATTGTTTCCCCTGGCGATCGGTACATTGACATTGATCATGTTCGTGGCCACGATCTACTTCCTGTATAAGAAATCGATTGATAAGCCGGTAGAGTTCAAAACTGAAAAACCTTTTACCACCAATATCATTAAAAAAACGGTGGCCACAGGTTCAGTAGTTCCGAGAAAAGAAATTGCTATCAAGCCTAGGGTTTCCGGTATTGTTGACAAGATCTATGTTGTAGCCGGACAGTTTGTGAAAGAAGGCGAGCTGCTCGCCAGGGTAAAGATCGTACCCAACATGGTAAACCTGAATAATGCCGAAACCAATCTGAGCAAATCAAGGATCGTTTTTGATGACGCGAAGAAAGAGCTGGCGAGAGAAGAAAAATTATATAATGAAAAGCTGATCTCCGAATTTGATTATAACCAGTACCTGGTCGCTTTCAAAAAAGCGGCGGAAGATCTGCAATCAGCCGAGACCAATCTTCAGCTTGTGAAAGAAGGCGCATCCAGAAAAACGGGAGAATCTTCAACGCTTATAAGATCTACCGTGAATGGAATGCTGCTGGATGTTCCTGTTAAAGAAGGCAGCTCGGTGATAGAAAGCAACACTTTTAATGAAGGCACCACTGTTGCGATAATCGCGGATATGAATGAAATGGTGTTCGTGGGAAAAGTGGACGAATCGGAAGTGGGCAAATTGAAAGAAGGCATGGATCTTAACCTGACCATCGGCGCGCTGCCCGATAAAGTTTTTAATGCCAAGCTGGAATTCATTTCTCCCAAGGGAATCACCACCGAAGGCACCATTCAGTTTGAAGTAAAAGCCGCGCTGAAGCTTGACAAAAAAGATTTTATCCGCGCCGGTTATAGCGCCAACGCTGACATCGTGCTCGACAGAAAAGACAGTGTACTCGCTATCCATGAAAGTTTGCTGCAGTTCGGCAAAGATTCAGTGTATGTAGAAGTGGAAACCAAGCCGAAAGTTTTTCAGAAAAAAATAGTTAAGACAGGCCTTTCAGACGGGCTTGATGTAGAGGTATTGAGTGGGATAAGCAAAAATGATAACCTGAAAGTGGTGCAGAACAGAGGTGAGGAAGAGAAACCACAACAAGCCGGGGCTGGCTTCGGAACCAAGACTGGCAAAGGGAAGAAGTATATGTAGTTTTATTTGCAGCAAATAAATTTCGTAGAATATGATTTTAACATACCAGGTAGCTCAGCAGATTATTAAAAGTATTCTGACAGAGCTTGAAAAGAGAAAAGTTCATGCAGCAATAGCTGTAGCCGATTCTCATGGTGAGCTGATGGCTTTCCTGCGCATGGAAGAAGTGAAGCTTCATTCCATCACCATTGCCGCGAATAAAGCCTGGACGGCTGCACGAACAAGAAAAGCAACGTCAGAACTTGGCAAGGCTATCAAAGACTCTGCTAAAGGTTTTGACATCTCCTTCTACGGCGATCCAAAATACACAGGCTTCGGCGGCGGCGTTCCCATTTTTTACGAAGGCAAAGTAATAGGCGCGGTGGCGGTAAGTGGTTTGACGCAGGATGAGGATGAGGAGGTTGCGTTAGTGGGACTAAAAGGAATTTCATTCTAATTTTCTATCCCTGTCCTCGACAGGCTATCTAGATTAGCAATCATGTTTTGACTTTTGTAAATTTCAGAATAGTTAATTAAAAGGAAAATTATCAAAGGTATTGATCAAATATTTCTTCAAGGTTGCTCATATATTATTGTTAAATTAAATTCTACATGAAGACAAACCTATTAACCATATTGGCTTTTTTCGGACTTCAAGCATGTTTTCAACCCGAGAAACTTGATGCGGTTTTAAAAAGTGGAGAAGCAGAGTTTAGAGTGGTTTTGAAAAGTGGCAAAGCGGAATTTAGAAAAGAATTCGACAAGCAAGACTATTCAAGAGCTATTGGAAATCTCGAAAAAGCAGTGAAGTTGCAACCCAACAATGCTGAGGCGCACTATTTTTTGGGTTACGCATACAGCAGGCTTAATTCCAAAGATGGGAAGGGAATGATTCAAATGAATCTTCCACTAACAATGAAGTGCAGTAAGGAATTTGAAACGGTAAATAAACTGACGCCTAAATACACAGGGGAAAATATTGTCCTTGACCCATATTCTAAATTGACGGCAGAATGGGGCTCAATGGCCATGAGTTATTGGCACAATAACAAGTCAGACTCTTCGAAATGGATATTTCAGGAAGGAAAAAAAAGAGGCGGTTTCAGTGAATTTTATTTGTCAATGAACAAATCAGTTCTAGATCTTTGTAGTAATAATTCCATTCTGATTTCTTCTGGCGACAATTTCACCATTCCGCTTTGGTATTTGCAAATTGTCGAAGGTTATCGAAAAGATGTTTCTGTTGTAGACATTGGCTTACTAAATACAACCTGGTATCCTTCATTCTTATCCAATAAGGGAGTCGTTCAATTTGATTTGCCTAAAACAGTTATTGATACGATAGAATATTGTGAATGGGCGAACTCAGTTATTACAATCAATAATTTTTCCTGGACAGTTAATCCAAGTTATAATAGTCAATATATTTTGCGTGGTGACCGGATTTTATTAAGCCTGCTCAGAAAAAATAATTTTCAGAGAGACATTTATTTTACAACAGGGTTTGTAGAAGAATCCAGATTAAGTTTAAAA
>DATMOV010000145.1:0-4169 GCA_035568055.1 Cytophagaceae bacterium | reverse complement strand
ATTCCTACTATATGCATTTCATCTATAATGTCAACCAGATTTTTATACCTGGAAGTTTCAACCGCCTTAATAACCACTACCAGTCCCGCTATCTGTTGTTTCTTTTCTTTCAGCACTTCTCTTATTCCTCCCGAAGAATAGTCGGTCGTTTCCACTTTGGGGTTCTCTATCCCTGTGTACCAAAATACTTTATTTCCTTCGCCCAGAATGATGGTAAGCGCCAAATCCTGTCTTAGCTTGGTCGTTTTATTATCCTTGGTATAGGGCATGTTAAGTTCCATAGCCTGAGGTTGTGTTAAAGAGGTGGTAAACATAAAGAAGGTAATCAAAAGAAAAGCCAGATCGACCATGGGAGTCATATCAATCTTAGTAGAGACTTTCTTAGCTCTCTTTTTATTATTTTTTCCGCCTTCGCCTGTGCTTATCTCAGCCATCTTACTGTTTTGGTTTTTCTTCCAGGGTGGTGATCAGATTGAATTTATTAATATTCTGCTTCTGCAAGGTGCTGATCACTCTGCTGATCACTTTATAATCCACATCCATATCCCCTTTCACTGCAATTTTCGCTTTAGGGTTTGTCTGTCTGGCGTATGCAATCCAGTCGAATAGCTCATTGGCTATGGAATCACAGGGAATACCTGGTTCCTGAATATTTTTAATATCGGCTCCCATATTAAGTACTGCCTTTAAAGTATAGATGGGGAATCCGAAATTTTCCATAAGAGCAAAGTTATTTTTCTCGGTTTCCGTAAAATTCATAGCATACTTTTTGCCCATCAGGGTGAGTAGTTCCTTCCTGTATGGTTGTCCGTCTATTCCAAAAAATATTCTTCCATCTGCCGCTGCTGTGATGACCATCATATCTTTTTCAGGGAGCTTGATCTGAGATATGGAAGAAGGCATATCAATGGCAACATTTTCAGGCGCTTTGAACTTTGTGGCCAGCATAAAAAAGGTCAGGAGCAGAAAGGCCATATCACACATGGCTGTCATATCTAAAGAGATATTCTTCCTTGGAATCTTAACCTTAGGCATATTTTTTATTTCTGATTTGCTGAGAAAGTCTGGCTGATGCTGAATCCGACCTCATCAATACTGTATGTAAGCGTATCAATTTTGCTGGTAAAATAATTATAGGCTATGATGGCTAAAGCCGAAGTGGCGATACCGAAAGCGGTATTGACCAGCGCTTCTGAAATACCGTTTGCCAGTTCCGTAGCATTTGGAGTGCCGGCAACAGCCAGCGCGGCGAACGCTTTGATCATTCCTATGACGGTTCCAAGCAATCCTACAAGTGTAGAAATAGACGCCAAAGTAGCGATGATGGTCAGATTTTTTTCAAGCATTGGTAATTCCAGTGAAGTGGCATCTTCCAGCTCTTTCTGAATGGCCATGATCTTTTGATCTTTTGTTAGCCCGGGTTCATTAGCCATTTGACTGTACTTCTTCAGCACTGCTTTGGTGGCATTACCAATTGAACCTTTGTGCTCCTCACATTCCTCTATAGCCTGAGCGATTTTGTTATCATTTAAAAGCGCTTTGACTTTCAATACGAAATCCTCTATACTTCCTCTTCCGGTAGCAAGGGTAATCGTATAAGCTCTCTCTATTGAAAAGGTAACGACCATCATCAGAAATGACATCAGGAAAGGAACAACAAAGCCTCCTTTATAGATAATGCCAAAGTAATTACCTTCATTAGGATTGTTTTCGGGATTATCTCCAACAAAATTAGAATGATGTCCAAGTACAAAATAGAATAATAAAACTGAGATCAGGAATGTGCTGAGAATTACAATAATGGAGAAATAAGGTTTTAAACCTTTTGATTTTGAATACTGATTTTTCATGTTAAAAATTACACAGTTATAAAGGTAAAGATAGTGTATCAATTATCCACAATACAAATAAACCTGCAAAAAAGCTTAAGGCTTTAAACCCTCGTGAGATTCTTAGAATGTAAGTTTTAAATTAATATTTTTACCATATTACCATATTAATAATTTAACATTATGAAGAACATCACAGTAATTGGTTCCGGAACAATGGGAAATGGGATCGCCCATGTCTTTGCTCAGGCTGGTTTTAAAGTTTCACTGGCAGATGTTTCTGAAGCAGCCCTGCAAAAGGCTCTTGCTGCTATTAGCGCTAACCTTGACAGGCAGATCAAGAAAGAAGCTATTACAGAAGAAATCAAAAAGGCAACGCTTTCAAATATCAAGGGTTATACTTCTATTCAGGAAGCGGCCTCCTCTGCTGACCTTGCCGTGGAAGCAGCCACAGAAAATCAGGAGATCAAATTTAAGATTTTCAGAGAGCTTGATACTTCCTGCCCCAAACAAGCAATACTTGCTTCCAACACGTCCTCCATATCTATCACCAGGATTGCCGGCGTAACCAAAAGGCCGGAAAGAGTGATCGGTATGCACTTTATGAACCCTGTACCTGTCATGAAATTGGTGGAAGTGATCAGAGGATATTCCACTTCGGAGGCTGCCACGAAATCAATCATGGAACTCTCGGTTAAGCTGGGTAAAAATCCAGTGGAGGTAAATGATTATCCTGGCTTCATAGCTAATAGAATCCTGATGCCTATGATCAATGAAGCGATCTATAGCCTGTATGAAGGCGTAGCCGGAGTGGCAGAAATAGATTCTGTGATGAAGATGGGCATGGCTCATCCTATGGGGCCTTTGCAACTGGCAGATTTCATCGGACTGGATGTATGTATTTCTATTTTAACTGTGCTTTATGATGGATTTAAAAATCCCAAATACGCCCCTTGCCCATTGCTCGTAAACATGGTAGAAGCTGGAAAAAAGGGAGTGAAGTCGGGAGAAGGGTTTTATCAGTATTCAGCGGGCTCTAAAGAATTGACGGTAGCGGAGAGGTTTAGAAGGTAGTTTGCTTAAGTCAATAGTCCATAGACCACAGTCAACAGATAAGAGAACACCTTTCTGAACTGTGGTCTATTAAGGGTAACAACTTATTCTTTTTTCTCAGCGTCCGGCTGCCCCAGCAACCTTCCCACCAGCAATACAATGAACAGATTCGCCCATACGGATTCTATAATAGAGATTCCCTTTATTATGGAAATAGCATTGGGAAATGGGCTATCCTGAGCCCCCACCACTGTCAAACTATGGGCAATACATGCAGTGTAGCTTTCCAGCCCGAGACTAAGAGGAGTACCCATTGCACCTGGACTAAGAATATTAATCAGATCGAAAAGACTGCCGAAAGAAATGGCAATCATCAAAAATATACAGGTGGACCCCCAAAGTTTCTCCTCAGACATTTTATTCCCACTAAACAAGTCTAGTATTGCGAAGTACATGACTGTTATTTCAATAATAAAAAGAACCATGTGGATGAAAAAGAGATATGGCTGATTTTCTTTCTGGGTACTGTATAGTGGAAATATAGGATTCACAATAAACAAGGCAAGAATATAACTCCCGATTATTATAAGAAAAAGAGCGTAAATAATAATCTTGTTCTGTGTGAAGTTGCGAAGCATATCCCACATCACCAGCACGTAGATCCCTCCTAACAGCAAAAATATGCAATCCCTGATGACATACGAGTTTTCAACACCAGACATTTCAAAAGCATCTTTTAATAATAAAGCTGCCACTATAATAGAGATTTGAAGTATGACCACATTTCTGAAGTCTCTCTTCTTTTCATGGGTAAGATCTTCGCCTTTGAGTTTCTGAATTAAGCCAAACATGTGAAGTTTTAAGTTATACGTTTTACGTAATACGTTTTAAAAAGCTAAGAATTAAAGTTCAGTTAAATAATCACTCATATTTACTTAACGAACCTTAAACACGATTATAAATTAAATTCCGGATTTATGAAGTATATTTTTTAACGTACAACGTAAAACGTATCACGTAAAACTTATACAGCTACATCATTTTCCCTCAACGCATCATTCAGCGAGGTTTTCAGGTCGGTGCTTGGCTTTCTTTTACCTATGATCAGGGCACAGGGAACCTGGAAATCACCAGCGGGGAATTTTTTGGTGTAAGAACCGGGAATCACGACTGACCTTTCAGGAACGTAACCTTTATATTCAATAGGCTTATCACCAGTTACATCAATGACTTTAGAACTGGCGGTTAAGGTAACGTTGGCACCTAATACAGCCTCTTTGCCAATTC
>DATMOV010000144.1:0-7445 GCA_035568055.1 Cytophagaceae bacterium | reverse complement strand
CCAGGAGGATCTGGCAGCAAAGATATTTATATATCCCGTCTTTTGAATGGGATGTGGTCTGCACCGGAAAATCTTGGAAATACCATCAATACACCGGATGATGAGATGTTTCCATTCATTAGCCGTAAAGGAACATTGTATTTCGCTTCCAATGGGCATTCCGGCATGGGCGGACTTGATATTTTTTCCACAGAGCTCAAGAACGGTGAATGGAATCCGATTTCAAATTTAGAAGCTTTTAATTCTGCTAAAGATGATTTTGCTTTTCTGCTCGATACAAATTCCCGCAGAGGTCTTTTTTCTTCAAACAGAATAAGAGAGGATGATGATATTTATTATTTTGAAATGATAGAGCCTTTGTTTTCTGCACCTGATACGTTGAGAGAGAATAATTACTGCTTTACTTTATTCGAAGAAACTACAGCGATGGCTGATACCCTCCCTTATGTTTATGAATGGAATCTTGGAAAGGAGCTTATTGTGAAGGCAAAGGAAGTTCGCCACTGTTTCCCAGGCCCTGGAACATATCCCGTTTATCTGAATATTCTTGATACCCTTACCGGGATTGCCCATGATAAGGAAGCCGAATATTTTATAGAGATAAAAGATCATGAGCAGTTGTATATCGTTTGTTCAGATACCTGTAAAATAGCCGAAGCTATTTTGTTTGATGCCTCCGCTTCAAACCTTCCAGGATTTACCACCAAGAATTATTTCTGGGATTTTGGAGATGGGCAGAAAGGTGTCGGAATTAAGCTTCTGCACACCTATCGTGAAGCCGGAATTTATTATGTAAGGCTTGGAAGCGAATTACTCTCAACTGACAAACAGGAATTAAAAAAAAGTGTTGTTAAGAAAATTGTGGTGATTAATAAAGATGAAAAGCTGAGCTATGAGAAATAAGATGATATTTTTCCTTTGCATGATTGCTTCATCCGCAACAGGACAATTGGTCCCGTCTGCTGATGAAAATATTCCTTGCTTAGTGACTTTTGGCAGGGAAGCTGAAACCTCTTACGGTGACGATGATTTTTCGCAGGTATTTTTCTGCGTCATTCCCAGAGATCAAATGTCGGCAATCTACATCAGGGTTTATGACCCGGATATTGGCAACACATTAGATGAGCTGATCGGCGAAGCAAATACTAAATGCAGGTTTGAAATTTATGGAGGGAATGGAACAATATCTGCTAAGAATGTGATAAAGGAAAGTCCTTCGGGAAATTACAAAAGCGGAATACTTCTGGGTTCAAAAATATTTGATAATAAAAAAGATTATGACGGGAAGTGGTACACTTTCGGTCCTTTCAATCCTTTAGAAGGTGAGATGATGGAGGAATATGGAGGCTATATTTTTAAGATCATCGCCGAAGGTATTAGTGGTAACGATGGCAATCAGTATAAATATTTTCTCAGCAGCAATCCGACTGAAAATATTCCCGTAGAAGGATCCAATTTTTTCACCTTCGAATATACCTTCGTTCTTAACGCTGCACCGAATTCGGTTTCCCACATTTATCCTTATATGGATAAAAATGTAGTAGCTATCAAGATCAATACTTTTGATTTTGATTCAGACGGTCATTTAAGGATCGTCTCTATAGGAAAAAAAGGAGAGATGGTGAGTATTTCAGGAGAAAATGAGTGGGTAACCAGTCGCCATATAATCTCTGATGAAGAAAAGAAAACATCACTTGATATTCAGATTATTAAAACTTCCGGCGCCAAAAATAATAATATGGTTTTTTTCATCACCAATCAGTATGGAGAATTAATGCCATTTTATACTGTACCTATCGGCGGCATTCCCAAGTATAAATATAAAATTGCAGTGAAGCGTTAAGATGCAACGTATGCTGAAATCTAGAACCTGGCTGTCCCTGTTTTTTATTATTATAGGAATTAAAGCGTATGGACAAATTTATAATTTCCATAATTACAACACTGAAGATGGGGTTTCGCAATCATATATCTATCATATACTTCAGTCGGAAGACGGTTGTCTATGGATAGGTACTGGCGAAGGCTTAACAAGGTTCAACGGTAAAGATTTTGATACCTATACTACCAAAGATGGTTTGGCAGGGAATTTTATTACTAAAGGTTTTAAAGACAGCCGAAACCATCTCTGGTTTGGGCATTATAATGGTAGGATCAGCTATTACAATGGTACAGGATTTTCTATCATCAATGCAAAGGAAACCGGCAGCCCTGTCAGCGCGATATTGGAAGATAAATACAGAAATATTTGGGTATCAACTCAGCATGATGGCTTGGTCAGAATATCTGCTTCCGGGGAGGTGAGCAGTTATAAAAATGTTTTCGCAGATTATACCATTCATTGTTTAGCTCTGAATAATGATGGCAGCCTGCTGGCAGGAACAAATGATGGGATTTTGTCTGTAAAAATTCGTGACAGAAAAATTGAGATCGGGAAAATGCCGCTTGAGAATTTAGGTGAAGTCTTATCTATTGTTCCCATGAGAGATGGAAATGGTTTCTGGATAGGAACGAAAGAAAACGGACTGATTCAATATCGGAATGACTCTGGTAATTCAAAGTTTAAGTATTTGTTAAGTGAATTAAAAGATATCAATCTCATTTATGGGGATAGTCTAAACAACCTCTATGTTGGGTCTTATGGTTATGGAATTGTAAAATATAATCTGAAAAATAATATAATTCAGCAGGTTGCTGTATATCATAAATCTACCGGTCTCAGTAATGACCATGTGCGCGCAATGCTTATCGACAAAGAAAATAATTTATGGCTTGGGACTTATGGCAATGGTCTGGATCTGCTTGTTGATCCTTTGTTCACCTTGTATTCTTCTTCACAAGGTATATCCGGGCAAAGTATTTTTTCTTTGCTGTACGATTTTGATGAGAATATCTGGGCAGGGTCATCCAAAAGACTTACAAAGATCAGCTTAAATAATTTTGGTTTACAAACCGGTTCCGGTCAGGTGCTACAGGGTTTGCCTGAGGGAGAGATAAAAGCACTATTCCAGCTTCCCGACAAAGATATTCTCATCGCCACCGGATCTTTTGGAGTATACCGCTATGAGTACCATACAGGAAAAATATCAAAATGGTTTTATAATGAGGAAGATCCCTTAAGCAACAGAGTCAATACCATCAGTGCCGACAAGCAGGGAAATATCTGGCTCGCCACATATTCCGGTGTTTACAGATTTGAAAAGGATAGCAATATTTTTGAACATTTTACTATCGCGGATGGTCTGTCGCATAATCTGGTCTATTCAATATTTCCTGATTCAAAAGGTACTATCTGGTTCGCCACTCATGAATCAGGTATTTCGAGATATTTACAGGGAAAATTTGAATCAGTGAATCTGGGTGGAGTGGAAGCAGTTAATATTAACTGTTTTACCGAAGACGCTCAAGGCACTCTGTGGATCGGTACTTATGGGGATGGAATTTATGCTTATGATGGCAGGAAATTTATAAAACACCTGACCAAAGCAGATGGCCTGGGCTCAGACTATTGTTATCTTTTAACAATCGACCGGAATAATAATTTATGGGTCGGGCACAAAGAAGGTGTCAGTAAATATAATCCAACAGAACATAAATTTAATTTTTACAAAAAGCAGGATGGTTTTTTAGGTGGATCTGTAAATCTTAATTCCGTTGTTAAAGATGCCACAGGTTGCGTATGGTTTGGAACAAAGAAAGGCCTTGTACGATACAATCCTGATGCCGACAGGCCAAAGATTGTTAGTCCCATGACACAGATTACAGCCGTTGATCTGTTTTATAAAAAAGTTGAATGGAGAAACATGGCCGACAGCCTTTTTGGCACATACAGATTGCCATACGAACCGGAGCTTAAGCATAATAGTAACCATCTTACTTTTAACTATGTAGGTATAAGTTTAAGACCCGGCGAAAAATTAAAATATCAATATATGCTTGATGGCTTTGATGATAAATGGTCATTGCTTAGCAGTGAAACTTTTGCAACCTATTCCAACCTTCCGGATGGAAGCTATATTTTTAAAGTCAGGGCACAAAATATAGATGGATTATGGGGAGCGCCGGCCTCATTCTCTTTTCACTTGCTCAAGCCATACTGGAAAAGCTGGTGGTTTCTTATTTTGTCATGCATTGTTTTAATCTGCACTATAGTTTTTATCATCAGGCTGCGCACAATGCATCTGCAAAAAAGGCAGATCGTACTTAAAAAGCAAAGAGACCGTTTGCTGGCCGAGATCAAGGAAAGGAAGATCGCTGAAATGAAAAGAAAGGAAAGTGAGAAGAAGCTCAAACAGAGTAACGAAGAACTAAATACTTTTATCTACAGGTCATCCCATGACCTGAAAGGGCCACTGGCTTCAGTGATGGGGCTTACCTATCTGGCGCAAAAGGAAATAAGCGAAAGCAATGCCTTGAATTATTTCAGCATGATTTCAGACTGCACCAGAAAGCTGGATAATATCCTGGAAGGATTGCTTGAAGCGACTATGATCAAAGATTGGAAAGTGGAAAGCACTCCGATTAATTTTCATGAAATTGTCAATAAAATTTTGCTTAGCTATGAAACTTTAAGAGATCAAATTAAATTCAATATCAATATCGCAGTGTACAAAGAATTTTGCAGTGATGTACGACTGGTAGGTTCTCTGATCCAATATATTGTCAATAACTCGGTGCAGTATAGGAAAACCGGAGAGGAAAGTGAGATTAACATCCATATCTCAGATCATAAGAAAGGAGTTCTCATCTGGATATCTGACAATGGAATTGGTATAAGCAAAAGATCCGTTGAGAAAGTTTTTGATATGTTTTATAAAGCATCGTTAATTTCAAAAGGTCCTGGCCTGGGTTTGTATCTGGCCAAAAATTCAATCGAGAAACTTGAGGGTAAGGTAAGCTTGACAAGTGAAGAGGACAAAGGCACAAGAGTAGAAGTGTTTCTTCCAGCATTGATGATTCAAAAGCATATTCAGCCTGCATTGAAAAAACGAAGCTTTACTTTTACTAAAATGGATTAGCATGTCGGGTGGGAACAGTTGGTAATGATAAAGAATTTATTGATTCCCTTTTCGCCTTGTTTTTCAATATACTCCAACTTAGTAACCGGTTTGGATTGGATAGTTTTTGAAATGTTGGATTAGTTTTGAAATTTAGAAGATCTTACGTAATTCATTAGAGACATGAGATGATCAGACCTATATATAATAAAAAACTAAAGATCAGATGAATAATTAAAATTTCATAAATAAATTCAGACTGAAAGGATATCAAACCAAAAGACCCGGATTATTGAAAATTTGCTCAAATTCAATGATCTGTTCCGGATTAAGCTTTAGAATAAATCAGCTCCGATAAGTGCCTATAATTACCGCAATCCACATCAGTACCATTGTAGTCAGTAAAATAATATTTTTCCATAGTCAATTATTTTAATTTATTAGTTCACATAGTTACTCATCCTGGTTTTAAAACTGATTTTATTATTCTGAGATCTTCTTCGCCATCTCTTTAGGCAACATAAATCCTGCAATTATTAACCAGATAAAACCTGGGAATCTGGTTAGAGGAATTAGGAAGAGCAATTTTGGAAAGACTAAACTTAAAGAACTCGCTTCACCAATTAATGCAAGTAGGATGCCGAACCCCACCATCCACTTTGGTAACAATTTCATAAAACCTGTGGTAACTGACACTCCTGCGATTAATAAACCCATTGGCACTGAATAACCAACTCCGCCAATAGCAAAACCTAAATAATATAAAGCACGAGTAACAGATGTATTTTGTGCAATGCTGGGATAAGCCATAACCCATAGTATGAATGCCGATATAGCTAAATCTAATGCGGCCATAAAGCCACCAAAAAGTGCAATATAGGAACCTGATGCCTTTGAGCCCAGAAACCACAAACGGCTTACCATACTGGCAGTTAAAATACCCAGTGGTATAGCTGAGCCTAACTGAAAAAAAGCACACATGAGAACATCGTGAGAGTGATTTTGAAAGTAGACAGCAATAGTCTCGGCAGATTCCCAAGGGCCAGGAAAATAAGGAGGAGTGCCGGAAAGAGAAATAACAAAGGAAAGCCCTGTGTTAAATAAAAGAGTAAAAATAATTGCCAACATGCCAAGGTGCGGCCCCCTGTGTTTGTTTTGACTAATTGTATTCATTGTAATTTTATTTAAAGTTGATCGCCTACTCTTTACGGTTTTCGGCTTTCCCGTTTAATTACTTCATTTGGTTTGTCAAGCAAACCAAATGAATAAAAAAATGTTTTATAAATGCAGGTATTTTTTTATTTCTTCAACGTATTTTTCAAATGCTTTTTTGCCCTTTGGTGTAAGCTTGCAAATTGTTTGCGGATAGTTGCCTTTAAATGCTTTTTCAATCTCCACATATCCTTCCTGGCTGAGTCGCTTTAGCTGATGGCTCATATTACCCTGCGTTGTTTTTGTTATCTCCATCAGGTGATTGAAGTCGGCTTGCTTCACCTTAATGAGAACAGAAACTATTGCCAGGCGTACAGGGATATTTAATACCGGATCTAATTCACTATACATCGCAAAGATTATGAGTTTGAATATTTAAGCATATAACCGGGGATTAAAAACCCTGTTATGATTGCTACACCCTGTAAAAGAACTTTGTAATCATCCAAAATATAAATACTCGTGATGGCTGCACACAAAAATAAGATTCCACCAACTGAAAGAGGTTTGAATTTCATAACCAAGCCTGAAACCAATGCACCGATTCCTGCAATGAGTAATGTATAGGTAAAGGGTGGAAGCTTTTGTGATACATTGATAAAGACTACGGTAATAAAACAAATGCCCAATACCAACCACATTCTGCTAAGAAAAAATGTTCCATAGGTTTCGGTCTTAGAAGACGTTTTTTTAAGATACCAAACGACAGTTGTAATTATGCCTATGGCAACCAAAACAGGAAAAGGCAAGAAGTAGTATTCAAAGGATGTGTATTGATGAAGCAGGAAGAAAGAAAAACTACTTATAGTTAAGAGCCAGCCCCAAAGCAAAAAACAGAAACTATTTTCTTTTATGTTTTCTTTTGTCAGTGCAATTGTATCTGCTATTATATTGAGGCTTTCCTGAGGAGATAGGGTTTTTTCTGTATTCATTTTTAATTAGATTAATAATAACGGCATAAAGGTAATCTAGTTTGCAATACAAACAAAAAAATGTTTTAAATATTTTGAAGATAAAGCGGGCTTGGTTTTATATTAAGATTTTAAAATCTTAAACTTAATGATTTAAGGGTGTAGAGACTTTTAATATCTTCATTTAATATCTTCAATAAGTTACGACATTGTGTCGCCCGGCATGACATTAACCATCATAACAGCTTAATCAATAAATTACTACTCATTCTTCCTTTTGGCCTTGTGGCCATAAGGATCGAAGAATTCTGTTCATTCTTTAAAG
>DATMOV010000143.1:0-2213 GCA_035568055.1 Cytophagaceae bacterium | reverse complement strand
ACCGAGTCGGATTATGTACTGCGCTATGAAAAAGGAAACTTCCATGCAGGGTATTGTGTATTGAAAGAAACCAAGATCGCGATCGTGAATAAGTATTTTACCATCGATGGAAAAATTAACTGCCTGATAGAAATATTAAAGGGCATAGAGATAGATACCAGCAAACTCAGCGATAAGAACAGAACTTTTTATCAGGAGCTGAATCAAACAGAACTGAAACTTTGACGATCACTTTTCTTGGCACTGGCACCTCTCAGGGCGTTCCTGTTATAGGCTGCACTTGTGAAGTCTGCAGGTCGGTTGATTTCAGGGATAAAAGACTAAGAAGTTCCATTCATCTGGAAGTAGATGGCAAAAGTTTTATTATAGACTCAGGCCCCGACTTTCGCCAGCAGGTTTTAAGAGAAAGAATCACCAAACTTGACGCGCTGATCTTCACCCATGAGCATAAAGACCACACAGCGGGCATGGACGATATCAGGTCATACAATTTTTTTCAGCAAAAAAATATGCCCATCTATGGCACAAAAAAAGTGCTTGATCAGATTAAAAAAGAATTTTCATACGCCTTTGCTGAATTCAAATATCCCGGAGTGCCTCTCATTGATCCCATAGAAATTGAAAATAAACCTTTCGGGATCGAAGGTGTTCGCTTCTCGCCAATAGAAGTCATGCACTTTAAACTGCCGGTATTCGGTTACAGAGTTAATGACTTCACTTATATTACCGATGCAAATTCAATTTCCGATCAGGAAATAAAAAAAATAAAAGGCTCTAAAGTCATTGTTTTAAATGCATTGCAGAAAACGGAACATATCTCTCATTTCACATTTGACGAAGCGGTAGAGCTGCTCAAAAAATTAAAACCTGAAAAAGCATTTCTGATCCATTTGAGCCATCGGATGGGCTTACACAAAGAAGTTGAAAAGGAACTGCCGGATTTTATCAGGATCGCATACGATGGGTTGAAGGTGCATCTTGAGTAGTGTAAAAACCAATAACAGAAAGCAGAAAGTGCAATTATTTTTATTTGTTTTTTATTAGTTGTTGTTTTGCCAACTATAAGAATAAAAAAAGACCAAAGTTACTTCCCGATCTTTTTAGTGTTTCAGGCATGGCTTTCCTGTTCTATTTTATGGAAATAAATATTGAATGTAGAACCTTTTCCTATTGTGCTTTCTACTTCTATTCGTCCGCCGGCATTGTCTACGATCCGTTTTACAATGTATAATCCAATGCCGGTACCTTCCACATGGTCATGAAACCGTTTGAACATGCCAAATACTTTACCTTTATTTTCTTCGCTGATGCCAAGGCCATTATCAGAGACCTTAAAAAGTACATATTTACCAGCATCTTCAGAGCTTATTTTTATCTTAGCAATTTTATCAGGAGATCTGTATTTAATAGCATTTGAAAGTAAATTATAAACAATACTTCTAAGATTCTTTTTAGAAAATCTTATAGTGGGTATTTTAAAGTCTGTAAGAATGATCGCTCCGGTTCGCATAATATCGTCCTTCATATCACCGTTTATCTCTTCATTCATTTCCGCCAAATCTACTTCCTGAATATCTTCAATAAGGCCTTTTTGAACTTTTGTAATTTCAGTCAGGTCTGTGATGGTTGTTTTGAACCGCTCAATTGAAGCTTCCAGCATTTTCCGGATTTGGTGCGTGCTGTCGTTGTCCGGTATCTCCGAGAAAAGCGCGATCATAAGGCCTTCTATGTTTGAAATAGGTGCTTTGAGATCATGGGACGCGGTATAAATAAAATTATCCAGGTCATTATTGATCTTCTGCATCTTCATCATATTCTCCTGCAATTCCGAGGTACGTTTCCGTACTCTTTCTTCCAGCTGCTGATTTAAAAGATTTAATTGCTCCTCCACGGCTTTCTGTTCTGAAATATCATAAGCAGTGCCGATAATCTCAACAGGAAGATTATTTTCATCTCTTCTGAATATCATTTCCTGATTTCTAAACCAGCGCCATTCGCCATTGACATGCATTACTCTTATATCATTCGTAAAAATATTTCCTTCAATGCTATCAATAAATTTTTTGGTATATGCTTCCATGTTTTCCTTATCTTCATCGTGAATCAATTTCAACGGATCATTGGTATTCATATTGATGATTTCCTCTGTGCTATATCCAAGGTATTCTTCAACCTTCTTGTTGATAAATATAAGCTTACGTGTTTTAAGGTCA
>DATMOV010000142.1:0-3471 GCA_035568055.1 Cytophagaceae bacterium | reverse complement strand
TTTTAAAGCATTTATCCTATGGATTAATGAAACTGGCTTTTTAGCTTTGCTATTCATTAATCCTGATTTAGGGTTAATAAACGCCAATCCTAAGGTTATAAACAAACATGAAAGTTTTAAATAAAATGAAATGTTGGTATTTTTATGTTTTCCCGTTCTCATCTGTATGATCTCTCAAAAGTCTTTAATTAATACCTTATCTTTAATAAAGGTAACTAATATATATAAAAATATTTATGTTTCTTAGAGGTTAATTATTAAAAAAATATGTTCTTTTGATAATGTATTATACTGGCTTATGCCTAAAAAGTTATTTTTACTAGGCGTTCAGGAATTAACAGTAGACTAATAATTGATATTTATAGATAAAAGTGATGATCAATGTTTTGTTCGTATGCCTTGGAAATATTTGCCGCTCCACGATGGCTGAAGGTATTTTCAGTCAAATGATAGCTGATTCCGGCTTGAATAAATTCATTAATTGTGATTCCGCAGGAATTTCTGCCTATCACCTGGGCGAAGATCCGGACCACCGTACCCTGGAAATCCTTCTCAAGCACGGTACAAAATTAACTCATAAAGGCAGGCAGCTCAATGCAAATGATCTTGATTATTTCGATTATATCCTGGCCATGGATGTGAATAATTATAATGACATTACTCTGCTGGCTAAATCTCATCAAAAAGACCATTCCCATGTAATCATGATGAGAAACTTTGATTCTGTTAAAGACAGCCAGAATGTTCCTGACCCATACTGGAGTATGTTAGATGGTTTCGAAGAGGTCTATCAGATTCTATACAGGTCCAATACTGAGTTTCTTAAATTCCTGCGCAAAAAACGAAATATCTGATGGCAGCAGCCGATCTGAACTTTGTACAAAATATTTTACAAGCAGCGTTTCAAAAACAGATAACAGTTTCGAAACTGAAACGGCTCCCGGGTGGATGCATCAATAATGCCGTGCAGGTTGAAAGTTCGTCAGGTGTTTTTTTTATTAAATGGAATAGTCCTGAGTTGCTTCCTATGTTTGAAACAGAGGCTAAAGGCCTGGAGATATTGGCCGAAGCCGGGGCTATCCGTGTACCTGAAGTTTATGCGTTTGGCTGCAATGAAGAATGCTCATACCTGATCCTTGAATTTGTAGAACGCGAAGCCCAGAGGAAAAATTTCTGGAAAAACTTTGGAATAGCATTATCCGTGTTGCACCGGCAAAGCAAGCAGAAATACGGTCTGGGCTTTAATAATTACATCGGCTTACTCCCTCAGCAAAACGATTATAATGATGACTGGCTGAGTTTTTTTATTCATCAAAGATTGGGAACTCAGTTAAGGATCGGATTAGATAAAGGAAGTATTGATGAATCTTATCTGTTTGATTTCGATCAGCTTTTTAAGAAAATCCCTGATATACTTCTGTCTGAAAAGCCTGCATTGGTTCATGGCGACCTGTGGAGCGGAAATGTTATCGTGGCCGGGCAAGTTTGCCTTATTGATCCGGCTGTGTATTATGGAAATCGTGAGGCTGAGATTGCTTTTACAAAACTTTTTGATGGATTTGACCAGGATTTCTATCATGCCTATCAGGAAAACTTCCCTATGGCCACAGGATTTGAAGAGCGTGCAGAAATATACAATTTGTATCCGCTGCTGGTGCATGTAAATCTTTTCGGAGGAAGCTATTTGCATCAGGTGAAACAAACGCTAAAAAAATTCCAATAATCAGTCTTTATATTTTTTCCGCGATACAGCTTTTTCAAGTTCTCTCTCAATAACCAACATAGCGATCTTATCCGAAACCAGTTCGGAGCTATCACTTTTAAACGCTTCCTGAAATTTCTTCTCATTGACATCGATGCGATATAGCAAAGCCAGAAGCTTTTGATAATCATGAAGCAGCAACTCACAAATGGCCAGGCTTAAGATTTTTTGCAGGTCCTCTAATCCCGTAAGTTGCCCGGGCAAAGAAAAACTTCTTGAAATGGAAATAGCTGCTTCGATGGCGGGATCTGTGTGAGGCATAAAAAATAAGGCTCTAATGAGCCTTATTTTGATTTAGTTGTTTTTGATTTTGTTTTAGCAGCCGGTTTTTTTTCTTCTTTTCCATCAGATTTTATGGCTTCACTTTTACTTGGTTCTTTTTTTGGCTTTTCTTCGGTTTTTTCTTTTTCTTCCGGCTCAGAAGTAAATATTTCCGGAAGGTGATTGGCAATAAGCAGGTACCAGCTTACCATTTTTTTAATATCTGAATTATAAACACGTTCTGTGTCATAGTCCGGCACAATATCAGCCAGAAAAGATTTCAAAGCGTGGGGATCGGATTTTGAATCGACTTTCAATGATTTATTGAACTTTTCATAAATCATAGTGAAAACTTTTTCCAAAGGAATAGAAGCTTCTGTTCCCGTTGTATAAATAGAAATTTCCTGAAGAATTGAAACTCTGTTATTGGCATTAGCGACTACTCTGGATTTCAGTCCGTCAATAGTTTCCAGGATAACTCCGGTACGTGTTGGCTTTATTACTTTAAACAGGCCGGATTTACCGGAAATTGAAGCAATATCTTTAAGATTCATTTTTTAAAATTATAATTTATAAATAATTGGAAGGCTAAAGTTTTTCGCGAAACCGGGTCCTTTGAATTTTAAAAGCTTTACAATACGTGCTGCTTCTTCTCCGGTTCCTCCACCTACATTTTTCACGATCGAAACATTTTCAACTCTGCCATCAGAGGTCAGGTTAAAACTTATGACACATTCTCCCTGCATCCTGTTTCTTTTCGCAGTAATTGGGTAAATGATCTTTTTATTGATAAAAGCATATAATGAATCCTGCCCGCCAGGATAATATTCAGCAACAGGAATCACTCTGTTCGGCTTCACTGTTTGCGCTTCTGCGGTAAATGCCATTGAGGCTATCACCAAAGCAAGGAATACGTTTATGGTCATTTTCATTTTAGTAGTGGTTTAGGGTTTGCAAAATAAAAGATTAATTCCATTAACTCAAATTATATTGATGTAGTTGTAAATTCTCCATTTAATTTTTCGATAAAACTGAGCATTTCCGTTTTACCTGCTCCTTCCACAGAAGAAGTAATAAAGCTATCCGGCAATTCTTCCCAGCTTTCCAGCAGCGTTTTTTTATAAGCTGCTATAAGAATATTTGTTTTTGAGACTGATTGCTTATCTGCCTTTGTGAATACGATAACAAAAGGTATGCCTGAATTTCCCAGCCATTGCATAAAATCCAGATCGATCTGTTGGGGTTCCAGCCTGGAATCAATAAGAAGAAATATGCACATCAGGTTTTCGCGTTCTCTTAAGTATTCACGGATCATTATATCCCACTCCTGGCGGCTCTCACGGCTCGCCTTTGCCCAACCATAGCCTGGAAGATCTACCAGATACCATTCATTGTTGATCATGAAATGGTTGATTAGCTGCGTTTTACCAGGCTTAACAGAAGTTTTT
>DATMOV010000141.1:0-3147 GCA_035568055.1 Cytophagaceae bacterium | reverse complement strand
CGGCAGGAAACTCATTAGGAGGAATCACTGAAAATACCAGAGAGGCTATGCTGCTTTGTGAAGCCGCCGGCTATGAAATTATCCTGATCGAAACTGTTGGAGTAGGACAAAATGAAACGAAGGTCTACGACATGGTCGACTTTTTCCTGCTCATGCTTATTACAGGTGCAGGTGATGAACTTCAGTCTATGAAAAAAGGGATTTTCGAAATGGCCGATGCCATTATTATTAATAAGGCAGATGGTTCCAACTTAGCCAGGGCAAAAGCTTATAGTACGGAAATAAGCAGTAGCCTTCATTATTTTTTTCCTCAGCCTATTCCTGTATTGAGCTGCTCGGCATTAGAAAATACAGGCGTGGATAAGGTATGGCAAGAAGTTTCAAGCATTATTTTAAAAAACAAAAAAGATGGCAGCTTCCTGAAAAGGCGCAAAGAACAGCAGTTAAGCTGGATGTATTCTGCTGTCAGGAATATGCTGGAACAAAAAGTTCTTAATAATCCTTCTATTAAAAAAAATCTAAAGCAATTAGAAACAAAAGTAATTAAAGGAGAAATGTTTCCCTTGACTGCTGCAAGAAGCCTGGTCAGAAAAATTAAAAGCTAAACGGGGGAATATTTGATTTTAAGAAAGTGCCAGGTAATTGAAAAATCATAAAATCAGAATAGTTCTTCCTTTTTTGAATTGAATCTACCTGATGCTAACCTCTCAGATCTTCCATTATAAAATCCGGGTTAAATTTAATATTTTTACTAAATTCATTATTTAACAATTCAAATTAAATGATGTTAATTGGTAAATTAAAAAATAACATTGTACCTGATCCCTAAAAGTTATCAAATATAGAAT
Source organism: Cytophagaceae bacterium (assembly GCA_035568055.1). Lineage (GTDB taxonomy): Bacteria > Bacteroidota > Bacteroidia > Cytophagales > Cytophagaceae > DATMOV01. The sequence continues at coordinate 2,299 of DATMOV010000141.1, read as the reverse complement.
ATGCTAAAACAGGTTTACGGCAATTATACAGAGGAAAATCACAAAGTCTGGACTATGCTTTACAGCAGGATCATGCAGATGCTGCCTGAAAGCGCAGACCAAAGTGTTCTCGAAGGAATTAAAATGATCGGTTTCCCTTCTGATCATTTACCGAATTTTGAAGAGATCAATGAAAAGATCAGGACATTTACCGATTGGGAAATCGTACCACTCGAAGATATGGTAGGCGACAAGGAATTCATTGGCATGCTGGCTGAGAAAAAATATCCATGCAGGACATGGATCAGATCCGAAAAGCAACTTGAATCGGAAGAAGACGAATATGATATGTTCCATGATGTCATCGGACATACACCGCTCCTCACCAAGCCAAATTATTGCAACTACCTTACAGGGCTGGGCAGGCTTGCTTTGAAATATATAAAGAATGAAGATGCGATCGCTTTGCTCAAAAGGGTTTACTGGCATACCATTCAGTTTGGATTAAAAGTCTCCGACAACTCTTTAAAGATCTACGGCGCGCATTTGCTTTCATCCAAAGGAGAAACCATTTATTCACTAAGCGCCGGTGTTTCAAAATATGATCTGAACATCGAAAAGATCATGGACACACCTTATGTTAAAGGAAGCTTCCAGGAAAGATACTTTGTCATCAATAAGTATGAGGAGCTATATAATTCTTTACATGAGATCGAAAAAGAACTCGTACGAAGAATAAAATAAAAATTGACAATTAACAATTGACAAAGGAAATAAGAACGAAGCTTTGTAAACTGTCAATTGCCCACTATTTTGACAATTGACAAATAAAAAAACAGAATTGGACAAAAGCAACTATAAACCCGTCAGCTATTCACAAACTACCATCACTGAACTGATGATCCCATCTTATGCCAATTTCGGCGGTAAGATCCATGGAGGTATTTTACTTTCATTGATGGACAAAGTAGCTTATGCCTGTGCGGCCAAACATTCCGGGGATTATTGTGTCACGGTTTCTGTTGATACCGTAGATTTTCTTCACCCGGTTGAAGTAGGAGATTTGGTTTCGCTGCTGGCATCAGTCAACCATGTCGGAAAAACTTCTCTCGTGGTTGGCATTAAAGTGCTGGCAGAAAATGTAACAAAAGGAAACGTCAGGCATACAAACACTTCTTTTTTTACAATGGTTTGTATGGGAACTGATAATAAGCCTAAAGAAATACCGGGACTGGTCCTTGAAAACAGGGAAGATGTAAGAAGATACCTGGAAGCCATCAAAAGAAAAGAATTAAAGAATAACTATAAGAAAGAACTCAATAACCAAAAAACCAGAATTACAATTGATAAGGAACTGTATAAGCTTGAGAATGAAAGGTGCATCATAAAAAATTTATAATTTCTTGCTTTGCTTGCAAATGTCGAAATAAACTTTATTTTTGAGCAATAACTAACCTTAAATTTTTAAAACTATGACTGAAGTAAAAAAACCACAATCTAAAGTAATGATGTTAATTATATGTTGGGTTCTCGGCGGATTCGGGGTCCACAGGTTAATGATGGGCTACAGTAACTGGTGGCTGATGCTGATCACACTAGGTGGCTGCGGAATCTGGACCTTAATTGACTTAGTTAAGATCGCAACCGGAAGCATGAAAATGGCAGATGGACAAGATCTCACCTAGTAAAATCTACGGAATTTTTATTAAATATTCCGCTCATAACCTTATTTATTCGGTTGTGGGCGGATATTTTATTTTATCCCTCCTTCTATACACTTTTCTTGAAATCAATATCTGTATTCCATGTCTGTTCACCCTCTTTTTCGGTCATCATTGCTGGGGCTGCGGCATGACTCATGCCATTTTGGAACTGATCAAGCTGAATTTTACAGGTGCTTACGATGAAAACCCTTTAGTATTTATAGTATTGCCGGCAGGGATTTATTACATAGCGCAGGACTTTTTAACTTTCCTGAAGAAAGAAAACACTTCTATTCAAAAGTAATTGTAATTTTCTTTCCACTACTAAGCTCTTCCAGCAAAGGCTTGAGTATAATCTGCGCGTTCACTTTAGTCTGATCAAGAATTTTCATTTTACCAGCTGCATTGAGCAATTGCTTTTCGGCTTGTGCATAAGCTTTATCAATCAAATGAGCGTCTTTATAATAAAGCATTTTATTTTCAAGGTTATAGACCTTCGACTCCTGATGATTGATCTTATAATAACAAACTTCAGGAGCCGGCAGGCGGATGGATATTTTACCCGCGCTTATATCAACTTTAGAACTATCAATTTTGGTTAGGTCTATACAACCAAC
>DATMOV010000140.1:0-11227 GCA_035568055.1 Cytophagaceae bacterium | reverse complement strand
TTTTTCCACATGATTTCTTCTATCCAGTGCATTAAGCCGGACCAGAAACTTTTGCCGACAAGAACAATCGGGAACCGTCCGATTTTTTTTGTCTGGATCAGCGTTAAGGCTTCGAAAAGTTCATCCAAAGTTCCAAAGCCGCCGGGCATTACAATAAATCCCTGAGAATATTTAATGAACATTACTTTGCGAACAAAGAAGTGCTCGAAGTTCAATAATTTATCTCTGTCGATATAGACATTGTTAAATTGCTCGAATGGCAATTGAATATTAAGGCCCACGGATTTGCCGCCTTCGCTATGAGCGCCTTTGTTGGCGGCTTCCATAATACCAGGTCCACCTCCGGTGATGACACCATAACCATGTCGCACCAGTTTGGCCGCTATTTCAACGGTCATCTGATAATATGGATTTTCCTGAGAAGTTCTGGCAGAACCGAAAATAGAAACGCAGGGGCCAATTTTCGAAAGTTTTTCGAAACCTTCCACAAATTCAGCCATCACTTTAAATATGGCCCAGGAATCTGAACTTTTTATTTCATTCCAGTCCCTGTCTTTAAAGGCTCTGCGGATTTTACTCTCGTCTTCCAAAATTACTTTCTCATCTCTGACTACTTTTAGGATTCTTTCGTCTTTTATCTCTTTAAGATTATCCTTTTCTTCTTTGGTGGGGTCATTATTGATCCGCACCTGGTTGTTTTTATATTCGTCCATTTCACAAAAAATTAATTCAACAATAAAAACTTGTTCTGTCTATATTAAACGTAATAGTGGGTTTATATGTTATGGTTTTGCTTGAGAAGAACAAAAGAAATCACCAAAAAATTCTATTTAAGAAGGTTTTGTAATGCCAGGCCAAGATCAGAAAATTTAAATTGAAAACCTTGTTTTACTATTTTTTCAGAGCTAACCTTAACACTTCCCAATACAACCATCGCTTTTTCTGAACCCAATAATAACTTTAATGCGAAGCCGGGAACATTTGGAAGATGGATAGATTTACCAAATTGTTTTGCGATAGCATGAGTGAGCGCTTCATTCGTTACTGTATTTGGCGCGACTGCATTATAAGCTCCCTTCATATTCTCGTCTTCAATCGCTTTAATATACATACCGCACAAATCGTCTATATGTATCCAGGATATAAATTGTTTTCCGCTTCCAAGCGCGGCACCAGCTCCTTTAGCTATAGGCGTTGCCATCTTGCTTAGTGCACCTCCTTTGCTGCTCAGCACGATTCCTGTTCTCATCTTGACAGTGCGTATGCCCAGCTCCTGAATTTTGTCTGCCGCTGATTCCCATTTAGTAACCACCTCTGATAAAAAATCTTTTCCCGCCGGCTGATCTTCGGTTATAATAGATTCTCCAGTATCATCTCCATATATGCCTATGGCGGAAGCGCAAACAAAAGCTTTTACATAGTGAGAAGCACTTTTTAGTTTCGCACATATAAGATCGACAGCATCCGTGCGGCTTTTAATGATTTCATTTTTAAAAGTCTTATTCCACTTTTCATCAAACACGCCGGCTCCCGCAAGATTCACTATATAATCGACATCTTTTAAAGCTTCTTCATCGATTGAGCCTTTAGAAAGGTCCCATGTATAAGTTTTAATGTTGCCTTTTCCATGGCCTCGGCTCAGATGCAGAACTTCATAACCTTTTTCAATGAGCATTTCAGTCAGCCTGGAGCCGACCAGGCCGGTACCTCCTGTGATCAATACATTTTGGGGCATATATTTCTTTTGATAAAGTTAACCATCAGACTTAGGTATAAATCATATAATCTTTAATTTGTTATCCTAAACTTATAATTTTCTTTATTATTCTAAGAATTAATTTTAACTTACTATAAATCTAACTTGAACCAACATGAGACATCTAGTAATCTTGACCCTTCTTTTCATTTATTCATTATCCTTCGGACAAAAAATAAAAGTTTCCGAATCACAGGAAAGTATTGAAAAAATTCCGAGAACTGGCCTTTCCACCATCATCGAGCTTGATGACAATGAAGTAGAAAGCGACTGGAAAAAACAACTTAAAAATTATGGAAAAGTTGACTATTCAAAAGGTGTATATACTGTGGCTATTGCCAATGTTCCATCTATTTCCTCTTCGCCATGCCGTATCACCTCCATCGTAAAAAGTTCTGGCAAAGGAACCCAGGTATGGTACTCCATAGACCTTGGAAGCACTCACGTAACATCTTCAGGAAATTCCAGCGCATACAAGGCAGCGGAAAAGATCCTTAACGATTTCGCTATTCTCTGCTACAAAGATGATATCAATTCTCAGATCAAAGATGCTGAAAAGGCCTTGTCAAATTCTGTAAAAGCGCAGGAGAAAGAAGTGAACCAAGGACAGAATCTGTTAAAAGATGTTGAAAAGAACAAACAGGATAAACTTAATCTGGAACAGAAGATCAAAGAAAATGGGGAACAGGCCGTTCAACTTCAAAAAGATATAGCAAAAAATAAAACAGATCAGGCCGCCGCAGGCCAGGATGTAGAAAAAATGAAGAAGGCGCTTGAAGTGGTTAAGGCGAAGCTGACTGCTGTGGGACAGTAGGGAGTTGACAATTTACAGTTGGCAATTGACAAAATATATCTTGTTAGTTGCCAATTTTTATTTTTTTACATCCGCATCTTTAAATTCAAACACAAAAAATGGATTGCTTTGATTTTTGTCAATTATATTAATTGTCAACTGCCAACTCTTTACTCCCTATTTTGCTTTTATAAAAATCATTTCTATTTTAGATGAAATCATAAATTACAGATGGCAGAAGTATCAATGAAAGATGAGCTGGCTTTATATCAGCAGAAAGTGAAAGATGTAATTGAAGAGGTAGGCAAAGTGGTAGTCGGACAAAAATATATGCTGAACCGATTATTGGTTGGTTTATTTACTGACGGACATATTTTGCTGGAAGGTGTACCTGGGCTTGCCAAAACCCTTTCGGTAAACACACTGGCTAAAGTTTTGCATCTGGACTTTCAAAGGTTACAATTTACTCCGGACCTTCTTCCAGCTGATGTGCTTGGCACCATGATCTATAATCAGAGCAAAGGTGACTTTGAAGTGAAGAAAGGGCCGATATTCTCCAATCTTATTTTGGCCGACGAAGTGAATAGATCTCCGGCCAAAGTGCAGTCGGCCTTGCTTGAATGTATGCAGGAAAGACAAGTAACGATCGGCACAACTACTTATATGCTTGACAAGCCTTTTCTGGTGCTTGCTACCCAGAATCCTGTAGACCAGGAAGGAACATATCCATTGCCCGAGGCGCAGGTGGATAGGTTCATGATGAAGATACATTTGGATTACCTAAGCAAAGAAGAAGAGTTACAGGTCATGAGAAGGATGTCTGACATGAGTTTTAATTACCAGGTCAAGCCCATGCTTACAAAAAAAGACATTGCCGGCCTTAAAGAGATAATAAATAAAATCAATATTTCAGATTCGCTGGAACACTATATCATAGAACTGGTCTTTGCTACACGTATGCCTAAAGAATATAGTCTTGCCGATGAAGCCAACTACATATTATATGGAGCTTCTCCCCGTGCAAGTATCCACCTGAACCTGGGGGCCAAAGCCATTGCTTTCCTCAATGGCCGGGATTATGTACTTCCCGAAGATATCAAAGAAATTGCGCAGGATGTACTTAACCACCGCATCATTCTCAACTACGAAGCCGAAGCCGATGGAGTTACTACCAGGCAAATCATTGATAGCATTTTGAGAAAGGTGAATATTACTAAGGCGAAGTAGTGTTTGGTGCACTAAGCACCCATCACTAAAATCTACCATTTCTTAAAAACAAAAAACACCGCCAGCACCATACATACAAACCCGGCAATATAATTCCATTGGAGTTTTTCGGTGCGGAAAACGTAAAGGGCGAAGAAGGTGAAGACCGAGAGGGTGATTACTTCCTGGATGATCTTAAGTTCAAAGAGATTGAAAGGGCCGCCGTTTTCTTCAAAACCTATGCGGTTAGCCGGCACCTGGAAAATATATTCGAAAAAAGCCAGTCCCCAGCTTACTAATACTATTCCTATCAAACCTAGCGAACTAAGCCAACTTATCTTTTTAAAATGCAAATGCCCATACCAGGCAAGGGTCATAAATATATTGGACAAGATGAGCAGAAGTATAGTATAGATTGATTTCATAGGCCAAAGATAGTGTATAGCCCTCAGTGCTCGGTGCTTAGTCCTTAGAATTTTAGTGTTGAGTGCTGACAAGGTACTTTGATTTGGTATATAAGGAAATGAAATTAAGAGCATTTTCCTGTTTTTCCCCAGGCATGGTGCATTAAGCACAGTGCACAATACCACCTCAGCACTCGGCACTTGGCACCCGGCACTTTTTAAATAATATCCTTTTTAATAACTTACGCAGCTTTTATGAAAGAAGAAAAGGAAAAAACAAAAATTGGACTGGTCACAGCGATATGTATTATCGTTGCGAACATGATTGGTGTTGGGGTATATACCAGTATACATTATCAAGCCATGGGTATTCATTCTACCTTTGCCATCCTGCTGCTCTGGGTGGTAGGAGGAGTGATCGCCCTTTCCGGTGCACTCTCTTATGGAGAGCTTGCCGGTCAAATGCCACGGTCAGGCGGCGAGTATAATTATCTTTCAAAAATTTATCATCCTGCGTTGGGGTTTCTTTCAGGCTGGGTCTCATCAACGGTAGGTTTTTCAGCACCGCTGGCGGCAATGGCAATGGCCTTCGGTTTTTATTTCGGGCACATTGTAGGAGTGAGTCCACAGATATTGGCCTTTGCACTTGTAGCAATCCTTACTCTGATTAATATTTCAAGCTTCAGGCTGGGCAGTTCCTTTCAAACAGTTTTTACTATCATCAATATCCTTCTGATTCTTTTGATTTCCATTTCTGGATTCATCTGGGGAGACCATTCTCATTTTACTTTCACCATTCAAAAGAATGATCTTGATGCCGTATTTCAGGATAACTTTGCAGTCTCCCTGGTATTCGTATCCTTCGCGTATTCCGGATGGAATTCCGCCACTTATGTTGCCGGAGAAATAAAAGACCCATCCAGACTTCTGCCAAAAGCGCTCTTTATCGGGACTTTTATTGTATTGATTCTTTATGTATTGCTGAATTTTATATTCCTTTATACAGTGCCCTTGCCCGATCTTGCTGCCAATGAGCATGTAGCATTTGTTTCCGCTGTGAATATTTTTGGTCATGATGGAGCGAAGATTATCAGTATTGTGATCTCAATCGGGCTAGTCGCTTCGGTAAACAGTATTATGATCGCAGGCCCACGTGTGACACAGGTAATCGGACAAGACTTCCCTTTCTTCAGCACTTTCTCCAGGGAGAATAAATCAGGAACTCCTTTTTATGCCACCTTGCTGCAATCCCTGCTTGCAATCATACTGATAGCCACTTCTACCTTTCAGGGAATTATTACTTACATAGGATTTACACTCAGTCTTTTTACTACGCTCACTGTCGCTGGAGTATTTGTTTACAGGAGCAAACATGCTTTAGAGCCAGACACTTATCGCACCTGGGGCTACCCTGTAACACCACTCGTATTGATAAGTCTGGAAGTCTGGATGATGTATTATCTTTGCAGATACAGTACAGAAGAATCTATATATGGCTTTGCAACTATACTGTCAGGTTTGATTGTATATTATTTAATAACTACTAAAAATAAAAATCCCAAAACCCCGTGAAAAAAATTAACATCTCCTTTGTCCTCCTGATATCAGGATTACTTTTCTCCTGTGGAAATAATACAGACAAACAAAAAGTTGAGAAAGAAAAAACTGACTCAACTAATGTGAAAAAAGATTCTGTCACTTCTGTGCAAAACTTCGACAGGAAATTCGATAACACATCTAAGTTTATATCGGGGATTCCACAGAGCAGTTCCAGCGAGCTTTCCAAAATTGATACGATGAAAAGCTGGAAATCATTCGCCAGATCTTCTGACAGCAGTTGGAAAATGCTGGATGAAAACCGCTTCAGCAAAATGAAAAAATGGGCCAAGACTGAACTTGCCAGTGCTAATTCTGTTAAACGGAATGTTTTCTATCCTTTTTCCGGACCAGATATTCTGAACGCATTTATTTTGTTTCCCAACGCTGACACTTATACGTTGCTGGCCATGGAGCCAATTGGCGAGCTGCCAGATCTTACTTCCCTTAATAGCAACGCCCGCATCGTTTATCTGGGATCCGTCGAGCAATCATTAAATGACCTTTTCAAAAAAAGCTACTTTATTACAAAGAACATGATAGGCCATCTGCAAAAAAACAAAGTTAATGGTACAGTTCCTCTGATGTGCATATTTCTTGAAAGAACAGGGAACACCATCGTCAATATTCATAATGTATATGTTGACAGTACCGGCCATGAACTTGACAGGCCTTATAAAAATGTAGGAATAGATGCCAATGGGAATGTAAATATCAAAGATGATTCATCAAAGAAAATCGCGGGTACACCAGGTGTACGAATAGATTTCCTTACAGCAGATTCGAAGCCTAAAACAGTTTATTATTTCCAGGTTAACCTGGAAGACCGGCTGCTTAAGAAAAATCAAGGCTTTGTATCATACCTTAATAAGATGAAGTCTGTAAACAGCTATTTAAAATCAGCTTCATATCTGCTTCACTATAATGAATTTGCTGTCGTAAGAAACCTGATTTTTGATAAAAGTGAATGTATCCTTCAGGATGATTCAGGCATTGCATACGACTTCTTTGATAAAAATAAATGGAACATCCAGCTTTATGGAAGGTATGCCAAACCAGTAGCTGATTTTCCACATATTAAAGAGCCAAATCTGGCAAAAGCATATAAATCTGATTCGACCGTAAAACCTCTGCCCTTCACTTTGGGTTATCACTGGGGGACCAAGGAAGTTAATATGCTCCGGGCCGTCAGAAAATAAAAAAACATGATCATAAGGAAGTCAGCCTTTTTCACATTTATACTGGTTACATATTGTTGTTTTAATGTGAAAGCACAGAAAAAGGCAGGCTTCCTTGAGGATCTCTTATTAAAGGAAGACACCTCCCAGGCCATTTATCAGGTACTCTACAACCCGCGAGAGTATAAATTACAAATTATTTATACCCAGGTTAACAGGGACAAAAATAATAGAATCACTTTCAGTAATTATTCTTATGGAGACAGTAGCAGCTATTTTTATCCTGCAAGTCTGGTAAAGCTTCCTGTAGCTGCACTCAGTTTGGAAAAACTTAAGAGCCTTAATGGTGTGGTGGATAGAAATTCTATATTAGAAACACATGTCAGGTGTCTTGAAAATAATGATACCACCAATGCCATATCAACTATCGCCGGTGACATCACAGAAATGATGGTGATAAGCGATAATATCGCTTTCAACCACCAATATGAATTTCTTGGGCAAGAGCATATTAATCTTCGACTCGAAGAAATGGGCTATAAGAGCGCAAGGATTATTCAAAGATTTGCGTCCTGCGATGATGAAGAACAGAGAAGAACGGGACCTTTTCAATTTATTGATACCCTCTGTAACCAGGTTTTATATGAAGAAGGTGTTAAGGTAAATGGAAATCAGATGACTAATTCTTTTAAGAATCCCAAAGTTGGAAAGAGTTACTATGATGGTAAAAAGCTTATTAAAAAGCCCAGAAATTTCACTTACTCAAATGCTATTACTTTAAAAGACCTAACCGGAATTCTTATTTCAATCATTTACCCGGAAGCAGTTCCGGCCCCAAGAAGATTCGACATCAAACCCGATGATCTGATATTTCTAAAAAAGACCATGAGCATTCTGCCTCGGGAAACAGACCGGGAAGAATGGCATGATTCAATTGCTTATTACGATGGATTCAGAAAATTTCTGATATATGCTGATACACCTGCAAGAATTCCTGAAAATATCCGCATATTTAATAAGGTCGGCCTGGCTTATGGATTTACCAGTGACTGCGCATATATCGTTGATTATAAAAACAAAGTTGAATTTTTTCTCTCAGCACTTATCTATACGAATAAAGATGAAATCCTCAATGATGGAAAATATGAATACACCAGCATCGGACTTCCATTTATTGCCCAGTTGGGAAGAGTGATCTATGGTTATGAGTTAAACAACAGGAAGCAGTCACGTGTGAGTGAACCCTTGAATTATAAATAAGTTTAGTAGCCCCTATTTTATCATATCATAAAAAAGTATAGTTTTCTTTGCCGGAGTTTTGTTAAAAAACAACCCTGGTTAATGAAAAATAATTATTAGCTAAACATAAGCTACGTTCTCATGTTTTCTCTCCGGGGATTTTTAATATATTAAGCCCATAAATCTTTTCAAATGGAAGCTATGCCAAATCAACACAGAACCATCCAGGATATAGATCAAGGAATTTCTATGAACATTCCTGATACAAGCAAGCCCCGCGTAGTCATCATCGGTGGCGGTTTTGGAGGAATTGAATTGGTTAAGGCACTTGGGAAAGAAAGTCCTTTTCAGGTAATATTATTTGACAGGCATAACTACCATACTTTCCAGCCGTTGCTTTACCAGGTTGCAACGGCAGGGCTTGAGCCGGACTCTATCGCTTCTCCCCTCAGAAAAATATTTGAAGGATATAAAGATTTTTATTTCAGAATGGCCGAAGTAAAGAAAATTATTCCGGAAGAGAATTCCATCGATACAACCATAGGGAAACTCAGGTATGCTTACCTGGTTATCGCTACAGGTTCCAGGACTAATTATTATGGCAATACAGAACTTCAGAAAAAAGCTTTTCCCATGAAGCAGGTACCGCAAGCGCTTGATCTCAGAAGCAAAATTTTGCAGAATTTTGAAACGGCCTTGCTTAGCACCAGTTCGAAAGAGTTGAACAGCCTGATGGATATAGTAATAGTTGGTGGTGGCGCTACAGGAGTGGAGCTGGCAGGAGCTATCTCAGAACTTAAAAAGAAAGTACTTCCAAATGATCTGCCGGAACTTGATTTTAAGAATATGGATATCATTCTTATTGAGGCCAGCCCTAAATTGCTGAGTGGCATGTCGGAAAATGCTTCAAGGCACGCCTTTAAATATTTGCAGGATTTTGGAGTGACCATTAAGCTTAATACCGGAGTACAATCTTATGATGGATATACAGTGACTCTTAAGGATGGCTCTGAAATTTATTCGCAGACTGTAATCTGGGCTGCCGGTGTGATGGGAAATGTGCTCGAAGGGCTGAAGCCTGAATCCATCAAAGCAAGCAGATATCTGGTAGATACTTTTAATAAAGTGTATGGCTATGAAAATATATTTGCCATTGGCGATCCTGCTGTTATGATTACAGAGAAACTTCCGAAAGGACATCCCATGCTCGCACAGGTTGCGCTTCAGCAGGGGAAAAATCTGGGAAAGAACCTGAAGGTAAGCATACAAAGCAAAAATTCAGTTTGGAAAGGATTCAGTTACCACGACAAAGGAAGCATGGCCACAGTGGGAAGGAACAAAGCAGTGGTGGATCTTCCCAACTGGAAATTTGCAGGCATTTTTGCCTGGTTTACCTGGATGTTCGTTCACTTGCTTTTTCTGGTAGGTTTCAGAAATAAGCTTACTACACTCATCAACTGGATATGGAATTATTTTACCTTCGACAGAGCAAACAGGCTTATTATTCGCCCTTGGGTGAAAGCTCATAGTGAAAATCGGGAAGAGTAAGTTTAATCGGCAAAATTGCTAAGATTATAAGTGAAAAGCCAGTTCAATGTCATGTGACAAAAAAAAAGAAAGTCCGAAGCAATTAAGCTCCGGACTCCATATATAAACCAATTTACAAAGGTCACTTTAAAACACAACTACACAACCAACATACTCCTACCTAAACTACAACTATTCAACCACCGTTTCAATCATCTTGTTTAATCATCCCCTTTATAAATATAACACGCCTCATACAAAATTGTTTTGGACGTTTAGAAGGATTTTTAAATCTGAATTATTTATAAAAGTTATTTACAGATTTCAGGAGCCTCTTCCTGATCAGAAACTGACCCAAACCAAACAACCGCATATTCTTCATGCATTCCTATGCCTATGGCATTCCACTTCATTGTTTTCCACGGGGCATGATTTAATATGACATCGTTATGTCCGGGACTTCCCTTCCAGCAGTTAAGCGCGGCTTCCGCGGTATTGACACCCATGCATGCGATCTCGTAACCATTGTTTTTATATGAAGTAAGCTCTGATGGTTTGTTCCACATACAGGAGGCTTTCTTATGATCATCAGTATAACAACACGCAGTCCATTTACCCTTCGACGACCAACTATGCAAATTACATTCGCCTTTATTGGGGCGATTCAAAACCAGATCTTTTACATGCTCTTTAGCAACATAGCTCAGTGATCTGGATAATGGGATAGCCGGTAGTTTGTGGTTTTTTCTGTATTCGTTAATAAGATCGTATAATTTTTTTTCTTCTGTGCTTATACAGCCAGCCGCCTTTTTGTGAGTTACAGGATTAAAAAGAAATGAGCCACATAAAAAAATGTAAGAAAATAAAAACACGAGGACAAATAAGATGTTCCGTTCCTGCATAAAAATTTGTGTTTAATGAAAGGAGAAATATAATAACGAATGGTTTCTTCTGCGAGAAGGAATCCAATATTTTTCCAGATGATACTTCATCGCTGACAGTCCGGGCGAACCAGCTTCTCCATATATGCTGATTTTGCTTTCTGTTAATTATATCAACAACGAGTCTAACCTCATTATAGTCTATTATATAATATTTTCAGCAGATCTATTTTCTTAGAATCCCAACATAGAACAATTCTTCAGGGAATTCCAGATCTTTTATCTTGTCATGATAGGTCAAAGTCTGAAAAACAGTTGTCGGGTTTATTTTAATGAGATCAGAGTTGTTTACCAAAAGCATGTAAGGCATTCTGAAATCTTTTACCTCAGCTTCCCACTTATATAATAGCAGGGTTTTCCTGCCTTTCTTTTTAATTTGATAAACGAAACGAGGAGGTTTAGGATATTTCAGGTATTGATTAAAGAAGTAATGGAAATCAGCCCCAGTTTTTTTGTTGATATAATTAACAATCATTTCAGAGTTTACGATTGACAACCTGAAATCAGTTGTAAGCCCGTGAAGTATATTAAACCATAGGCTATCATTGCCAATAACATTTCTCAGGGTATGTAGTATCCAGGTTCCT
>DATMOV010000139.1:0-2603 GCA_035568055.1 Cytophagaceae bacterium | reverse complement strand
ACAGCAATGACGTCGTATCGGACGCTCTTACTCTTAAGTTGACGGTTATGGTGGCACACAGACCACTAATTAAAGTAAAAATTAACATACAGTCTTTCTAAATTTATCTGGTATCTCATTGGAATAGATTAAATTTAAGATGTGACACAAGTCAACTGCAAGATGTAAATTTACGGAGCATGACACTCATTCCTCTTTCCTTATTCCTAAATCCTCCTCTGGATCTGTGGATAAAATCAATTTTATAATACTTTTCATTTAACTAACTTTACTACGGATCAATTTATTTAAGATCGGGATAGCATGGCAGAAAAGCATAGTTACAACGAAGACAGTATTAAGTCGCTAGACTGGAAAGAGCATATACGTCTGAGGCCTGGAATGTATATAGGAAAGCTGGGCGATGGGTCTTCCATGGATGATGGAATATATGTGCTCGTCAAAGAAGTTATTGACAATTGTATTGATGAGCACATGATGGGCTATGGCAAAACAATAGATATTAAAATCTCAGAGCATCTGGTAGAAGTGAGAGATTATGGACGAGGCATTCCGCTGGGAAAAGTGATCGATTGCGTTTCCAAGATCAACACCGGAGGGAAATATGATTCAGGTGCATTCCAGAAATCAGTAGGACTGAACGGAGTTGGTACCAAAGCAGTGAATGCGTTATCAGCATATTTCAAGGTTCAATCAATTCGCGAAGGCAAAATAAAAATTGCGGAGTTTGAAAAAGGAAATCTAAAAAAAGACCACAAAGAGCAAAGCACTGACGAAAGAAATGGAACGTTCGTCTGCTTCAAACCCGATGATTCCATATTTAAGCATTACCATTATATCCCGGAGTACCTGGAAGATCAGCTGTGGAATTATGCCTTCTTGAATGCAGGGCTTACCATCAATTATAATGGAAAGAAATTCCATTCAGAACACGGACTGCTTGACCTGCTGAAAAGAAAAACCAACGAAGAAGGATTGCGTTATCCGATCATCCACATTAAAGGAGATGAAATTGAAATGGCTATGGGCCACGGTGAACAATATGGTGAAGAATATTATTCGTTTGTGAACGGACAAAACACTACGCAGGGCGGCACACACTTAGCGGCCTTTAGAGAAGCGGTAGTTAAAACGGTGAGGGAGTTTTTCAAAAAAGATTTCGATGCTTCCGATGTAAGGGCCTCTATTGTGGCAGCTATAGCGGTTCGTGTACAGGAGCCTGTTTTTGAATCGCAGACCAAGACCAAGCTGGGATCTATCAATGCAGGCCCCGATGGCCCTGCTATAAGAACCTGGGTAAATGATTTTGTAAAAAAAGAGCTTGATAATTATCTGCATAAGAATCCTTCTGTAGCCGATGCCTTTTTAAAAAGGATCCTGCAGTCGGAGAGAGAAAGGAAAGATATCGCTGGCATTAAAAAGCTTGCCAATGAAAGAGCGAAGAAAGCGAATCTTCACAATAAAAAACTCAGGGATTGCCGCGCACATTTTGAAGACGAGAAGAGCGACAAGAGATATGAAACCACTCTTTTTATTACTGAAGGAGATTCAGCCAGCGGTTCGATCACCAAGTCGAGGAATGTAGAAACTCAGGCCGTTTTTAGCTTGCGTGGTAAGCCGCTGAACTGTTTCGGACTTACCAAAAAGATTGTGTATGAGAATGAAGAATTTAATCTTCTGCAGCATGCGCTGAATATTGAAGACGGACTGGAAACACTCAGGTATAATAAAATTGTTATTGCCACTGATGCAGATGTCGATGGCATGCACATACGTTTGCTGATGCTTACTTTCTTCCTGCAGTTTTTTCCTGACCTGGTAAAAAGCGGACATGTTTACATATTGGATACGCCGCTGTTCAGGGTAAGAAATAAAAAGGAAACTATTTATTGCTACAGTGAAACAGAAAAACAAAAAGCAATTAATAAGTTGGGTAGTAAACCCGAGATTACACGATTCAAAGGATTGGGTGAAATCTCTCCTGATGAGTTCGGAGGGTTTATTGGGGAGAATATAAGGCTCGACCCTATTTTATTAACTGCTGATGTTTCCATCCCCAAATTGCTGAACTACTATATGGGAAAAAATACTCCCGAGAGACAAATCTTCATCATCGATAACCTGAAGATTGAAAAAGATCTGGTGGAGAATAAGGAAAAGCTGGCGGTAGAGGCTGAGGTAGAGAACCTGGAATAGTCTTCTACGAGGTTGCTATTTAGTATCTTATTTTGTAAATTAATTTACGTAAATAATCAAGACTTCAAAGAGTTTATAGAATTATTAAACGTTCATGACGTTGAATGCCTGGTAGTAGGAGGATATGCAGTTGGTTTTTATGGCAGGCCCAGGTTTACGGGTGATATAGGTTTTTGGATCGCGATTTCTAAAATTAATGCTGATAAGATATTGCTTGTATTAAAAGAGTTTGGTTTTGAATCTATAGGAGTAAGAGAAGACAATTTTTTGAAAGAAGATTTAATTTTACAGCTAGGTTACGAACCTTATAGAATTGATATTTTGACTTCGCTTACTGGAGTTGATTTTAAGAAATGTTTTGAAAGAAAAGTGATAGCAGATTTAGATGGGTTGCGGATAAATTTTAT
>DATMOV010000138.1:0-2481 GCA_035568055.1 Cytophagaceae bacterium | reverse complement strand
CTTTGCGATATTTCATCCCATTGCACCCCTAAATTATATTCAAAGTCATAAAAATGAGTGACGCGGTTCACAAACAGAAACATGATTTCAGCCATCGTTGTATGAGTAGGCCGAAAAGTTTTTATACCTGCGAATGGCAATGCTACCATATATAAGATTGTTCCCGTAGGCCTTATTCCTTTTGCTTTAAAAAGAAAAACCTTAGAGCCAAGACTGATTCCCGAAAAGCCTGTTGAATTAATAACCGAATCTTTTTTATTGGCTTTTACATTTGTGCCAAGATAATTCATTACAATTCTCCCCTCTACCCTTCGGCTAAAACCTATTCTTACAAGAAGGTTATTATAGGTAAAGTCAGTCGCTTTGGCATCTGCCGTATGACTTTTCTGAAATTGAAACCCTGATTCCCACTGAAGATAATTTTTAGGAACAAGAAAAGGAGTTTCCGCAATATGAGGGCGGTCAGTTATTATACCTTCTTTACTAAAATCAGATATTATATCCTCGTCCAGCTCTTTAATATTCTCATACTCTTCAAGCATTCTTTTAGCCATCTGTTTATTCATTATAATAGTTGTATCATTTACTAACTCCTCGTTTTTATTATCCTGGCCTGAAACGTTTAGAAAGAGCAAAGTCAAACAACAAATTGAAGTAAGCCTAAATATCATATTTTATATATTTAAAAATTAATTTAGGCTAATATACGAAATAATTTAGATAAACCTAAACATTAGAATTTGCGATATTTTATTTTGCTTATTTTTAAATATTCCATTAATTTTAGGGCTCCAATAGTCAATTACTTCATTTTAGGCATGTAGTTGATTTATATAGAAGAGGGGAGAGACTAGGCTCAATGAACCTCTAGCAACCTACAGAGATAGTAAGGTGCTAAATCCTAAGCGATATAAATTAATTACTATGAACAGACACTACCATTATTTCCTTGCTGTACTTGCATTAGATATGCTCCTACCAAATATTCCTGACAGAAATCACTGCTGTTGTCACTAGTGGTTACACCTCGTATTTTCTATTCTGTTTTATCATTCAATTAAAAGGAACATCAACGTGAACAACAATCAAATATTAAAATATACAAACGCTTTCCATTTTGAATCAGGTCATTCAATCAAGGAGTTAACTATTGCTTATTCTACTTATGGAAAGCTAAACGCGACTCAGGACAATGTAATCTGGGTCTGCCATGCGCTTACTGCCAACTCCGAAGCTGTAAACTGGTGGGATGGACTTATTGGCGAAGGTAAATTATATGATACCTCAAAATACTACATTGTTTGTGCGAATATTCTCGGCTCCTGTTATGGAACCAGCGGACCACTGGAGATAAATCCGGAAACCGGCATTCCATATTACCTCAGTTTTCCGCAATTCACCATCCGGGACCTCGTAGCAGCGCATGAAATATTGAGAAAGCATCTGGGCATTACAAAAATTCATACCTGCATAGGGGGCTCGCTGGGCGGACAGCAGGCTATGGAATGGGCTATCACAAATCCCAGCCTTATCGAAAATCTGGTTCTGATGGCCACCAATGCACAACATTCTCCCTGGGGAATCGCTTTCAATGAAGCGCAAAGAATGGCAATCGCGGCAGACCCGACCTGGGGAAACGAAAGTGCCAATGCCGGCCAGGCAGGCATGGCTGCGGCAAGGGCTATCGCTTTGCTATCTTATAGAAATTATCATACTTACCTGCACTCACAATCAGAAGATAATTCTGAAAAAACGGATGATTTTAAAGCATCTTCTTATCAGAAATACCAGGGCGAAAAGTTAGTGAAAAGGTTTAATACTCATTCTTACTGGTATCTTTCCAAAGCGATGGACTCACACAATGTAGGTCGGGGCCGTGGAGGTGCCGAAAAAGCGCTGAGGCTTATTAAATCCAAAACCCTGCTTGTAGGCATATTAACAGATGTTCTCTTTCCTATAGAAGAACAGGTATTCCTAAGCAATAATATACCCGGTGCCAGCTACCACCAGATAGATTCTCTCTTTGGCCACGATGGCTTCCTGATTGAAACCACCAGAATCGAAGAAGGGATCAGGACTTTTTATAAGTCGCACGAGAAAATTACCAACGCCTGATTAAAAAATGAACGTCATCCGATGACTCACAACGAACCATGTTTTGTGAGGAAATATTTCAGGCATCGGATGACTAAACTTTAACGGCCAGGGTAATAACTCATCCGATGACTGAAACTTTACATCATAATTTGAAGCTTTCAAGTGAGTCATCGGATGAGGTGTGCAAGTCTTCTTCTCAACTTTATTTAAAACTTGCATTCGAATCATTAGATACATCACGTATTTTCCATGGAATTTATGGATACTTAAGGCTTTGCCCATCCTATTGAAAAATATATTATATTTATCCTCTTAAAATCCAGGTAAAATATTTTTAAACAACACATGAAAAAATCTCTCAAAAAAGGCTTGCTGATCGCAGCA
>DATMOV010000137.1:0-4636 GCA_035568055.1 Cytophagaceae bacterium | reverse complement strand
TCCATAATCAGGCTTGAATCCATTCAGCGGATCTTCAGTGGTAACGCGGCATTGTATGGCAAAGCCGATGCATTTGACATCTTCCTGTTTAGTAATGTATATGCAGGAATCTGAAAGTGCATGGCCTTTGGCAATCAATATTTGAGAACGAACTATGTCTATCTTGGTAATTTCCTCGGTAATGGTATGCTCCACCTGGATTCGCGGGTTCACCTCAATGAAGAATATATTTTCATCAGGATCCACCAGAAATTCTACAGTGCCAACATTGTTATATTTCACCATGTTAGCAATGCGTAAAGCGTATTCGTAGATCTTGTTCTTAGTTTCCTCTTTCAGCACCGAAGGAGCCACTTCCACCACTTTCTGAAATCTTCTTTGAACAGAGCAGTCCCTTTCGAAAAGATGTACGATGTTTCCATAATTATCCCCCATGAGCTGCACTTCGATGTGCTTAGGGCGATCAATAAATTTTTCCAGGAATACTGTGTCGTCTCCGAATGCTTTCTTGGCTTCCGCCCGTGCCTCATTGTAGGCGCGCTCAACCATACTTTCATCCCTGACCACACGCATGCCTCTGCCGCCGCCGCCCGATGCGGCTTTAATCATGACCGGATAACCGATCCTTTTAGCTTCTATCTTGGTTATCTTAAGGTCGGTAAGTTTTTCCTGGCTATCCTGAATGATTGGTACTTGCGCTTTAATGGCGATTTCTTTCGCTCTTACTTTATCACCGAGAGATTCCATGACCTCCGGTTCCGGGCCAATAAAAATAATTCCTTCTTCTTTACACCTGCGTGCAAAATTTACATTCTCAGACAAGAAACCATAACCCGGGTGAATGGCATCGGCTTTATGTCTTTTGGCAAGCTTAATAATCTTTTCGATATCAAGGTATGGCTTTAATGGCTCGTTATCTTTACCAATCTGATAAGCCTCATCAGCCTTGTATCTATGCAGTGAATAGCGGTCTTCGAAAGTATAAATCGCTACCGTTCTGATCTTCAACTCTGAAGCAGCGCGTAAAATGCGGATAGCAATCTCGCCGCGATTGGCAACTAATAATTTATCTAGTTTTTTAAGCTCAGTACTCATGCCAGGAATTGCCGGGGGAAAAGGGCATTTAAAGGTATAAAAAAAGATAACAGCTTATTAAAAAAAGCTGATAATAATTATAGTATAAAATGCTATGATGAGTTTCAGATACTCAATCCTTATTTCAATAAAAATATAATGTCCTTTTTTTATTATAATCCTTCTACTTATTGCAAAAATTTCGAAGACCAGCTACTTCAAATTAGTGTAAATTAAAACGATTGTCATTTTGTCTGTATTTATAACATTTTTAGGTAGTTATTTCTTATATCTATATGTCACTTTATCAGTAAAAGTTCCAGAAACGGCACTGGACGCTATTTTGTTATTTTAAAAAGCAAGAAAGAAAAAAATATGAATTTCAAGAATTACACGATCAAATCGCAGGAGGTAATTGAAAAAGCTATTGAGATTGCCGGCACCCATCAGCAACAAGCTGTTGAAAGCGGACATTTACTGAAGTCAATCCTGTCCGCGGAAGAAAATATGGTTTCTTTTTTATTGAAGAAACTCAATATAAACAGAAAGCATTTTGAACTCGTGCTGGATGACATTATTAAAGCTTATCCTAAAGTTAGCGGAGGCAGTCCGTATTTATCTAATGATGCCATGCAGGCACTCAATAAAGCTACATCCTACTTAAAAGAATTCGGTGACGAATTTGTAGCAGTTGAACATATACTGCTGGGAATTCTAAGCGGAAAAGATAAAGTATCTACGCTTATGAAAGATGCCGGCTTTTCAGAAAAACATCTTAAAGCCGCTATTCAGGAATTGCGCGGAGGTAGCAAAGTAACCGACCAAAATGCCGAAGCAAAGTATAAATCGCTTGAGCGATATTCTAAAAACCTGAACCAGTTAGCAAAGCAGGGAAAGATAGACCCGGTTATCGGACGGGATGAAGAAATAAGAAGAGTGCTGCAGATTTTGAGCAGGCGGACTAAAAATAACCCTGTACTTCTGGGTGAGCCCGGCGTGGGTAAAACAGCCATCGTAGAAGGGCTGGCACAAAGGATCGTGGATGGCGATGTGCCGGAAAACCTGAAAAGTAAAATTGTGGTTTCTCTCGATATGGGGCTTCTGGTTGCCGGTGCCAAATACAAAGGTGAGTTTGAAGAAAGGCTGAAAGCGGTGATCAAAGAAGTTATCGATTCAGATGGGCAGATCATTCTCTTTATTGATGAAATGCATACCCTTATCGGAGCAGGCGGTGGTGGAGAAGGAGCAATGGATGCGGCAAATCTTTTAAAACCTGCATTGGCCAGAGGTGAATTGCATACCATCGGAGCTACTACCTTAAAGGAATATCAAAAATATGTGGAAAAGGATAAAGCCCTCGAAAGAAGATTCCAGGCTGTGATGGTGGATGAACCGGATATGCAGGACGCGATTTCCATTTTACGTGGTATCAAAGAAAAATATGAAGTACATCACGGTGTACGTATCAAAGATGAAGCGATCATTGCAGCGGTAGAACTTTCCACCAGGTATATTTCAGACAGGTTCCTTCCCGACAAAGCCATTGACTTAATGGATGAGGCTGCTTCCAGGCTCCGTCTTGAAATAGATTCCGTGCCAGAAGAACTTGATGAAGTACAAAGAAAGATCATGCAGCTGGAGATCGAAAGGGAAGCGATCAAAAGAGAAAATGATAAGGACAAAGAAGCCCATTTATCCAAAGATATTGCTGATCTCACTGAAATAAGAAATGAGCTCAAGGCCAAATGGCAGAATGAAAAAGAAATCATTCAGGGAATTCAAAAAGAAAAAGAAAACATTGACAGGCTGAAAGTCGAAGCCGAACAAGCGGAGAGATCCGGCGACTATGGAAAAGTAGCAGAGCTGAGATATGGAACGATCAAAGAGAGCGAAAGCAAACTGGAGAATTTTAAAAAGCAGCTGGTCGAGCTTCAGCAAGGCAACAGCATGCTGAAAGAGGAAGTTACCGCTGAGGATATCGGAGAAGTTGTAGCTAAATGGACGGGCATCCCTGTTTCTAAGATGCTCCAGAGTGAAAGAGAAAAACTTTTGCATCTGGAGGAAGAACTTGGCAAACGTGTAGCCGGACAAGAAGAAGCGATCAGCGCAATTTCTGACGCGGTGAGAAGAAGCCGTGCGGGATTACAAGATCCCAAAAGGCCTATAGGTTCATTTATTTTCCTGGGAACAACAGGTGTTGGTAAAACTGAGCTTGCCAAAGCGCTCGCAGAATTTCTTTTCAACGATGAGAATTCAATGGTAAGAATAGATATGTCTGAATACCAGGAAAGACATACCGTGAGCCGATTGATCGGTGCGCCTCCCGGATATGTTGGTTATGATGAAGGCGGGCAGCTGACTGAAGCTGTAAGAAGGAAACCATATTCAGTGATCCTGCTGGATGAAATCGAAAAAGCGCACCCTGATGTCTTTAACATTTTGCTACAGGTACTCGATGATGGAAGGCTCACTGATAATAAAGGACGTGTAGCGAATTTCAAGAATACGATCATCATTATGACTTCCAACATAGGCGCACATATCATACAGGAAAATTTCGCGCTGATGAATGAAAAAAATGAAGAGGAGATCAACGGGAAAACTAAAAAGCAGGTTTTCGAATTGCTGAGAAAAACCGTTCGTCCGGAATTTCTAAACAGAATAGATGAGATCATTATGTTCAAACCACTTTCAAAGAAGGAGATCAGAAAGATCGTGGATATTCAGTTCAAGCTTATTCAGAGAAGGCTGGAGGAAAGCGGTATCAAGATTGAAGCTGACGATGAAGTGCTGGACCTGCTTGGCAAAGAAGGTTTTGATCCGCAATTTGGTGCAAGGCCTTTGAAGAGGGTGATCCAGACCAGCATCCTCAATGAGCTTTCAAAAGAGATTCTTTCAGGTAAGGTAAAGAAAGATGCTATCATCGTGGTAACGCTGAATGATGAAAAAGATATTCACTTTATTAACCTGGATGAGGTGAAGATATGACAGAGAGAATAGGATTGAGGATTTAAGGAAAAAGGGGGAGACTGGAAATTTATTCAGGTCTTGACACCGGATATTCTGATCAGAGGATTATCCCCCAAACCGCCAACTTATTTTAGGACATTACAATACTCATCTAAACATTCTTATTTGCTTTTACTTTTTCTGTGCAACTTTAATCAATACTTTAGTGATTCTTAAACGCATTATTCTAAAATGTGCATTATGACGCTAAAAGATTATAAAGCAGTATCACCTTTCTTGTTCTTTTATCTTTCTCTCACATTCTTCGTTTCGGGTAATTCATTTTTTTGGGATACAATACAGCTCGGTTCTTCTCAGGCTCACTGGTTTTACGACAATGATTTTCAATACTTCTTTCTTCCGGGCAATATTGATAGCGGGCACCCTCCTCTTTTTGGTTTTTATCTGGCAATACTCTGGAAATTTTTTGGAAGAACTCTTGAAGTGAGTCATTTTGCTATGCTTCCTTTTTTATTCGGGATAGTTATTCAGATTTACATTTTACTCAAGAAATTTTTTGAAGAAAAATATATCGTCTTTATTCTTCTGTTGT
>DATMOV010000136.1:0-9250 GCA_035568055.1 Cytophagaceae bacterium | reverse complement strand
ATCAGCTGGAACTGGGAAAAAGAGGCGACTCCGAAGCGATGATGCTGGACGAAGATTTTCTCCGTGCCCTTGAATACGGCATGCCTCCAACAGCCGGTCTGGGTATTGGCATAGATAGATTATGTATGGTAATGACAAATTCAAATTCTATTCAGGATGTGATTTTCTTCCCTCAGATGAGACCCGAGAAAAAAACGGATGTCGCATCCGAGGAAGAATATATGGCGCTTGGAATAGCAAAGGAGTTCGTGCCTCTGATCCAGAAAATGGGCTTTGTAACCATTGAGCAATTACAGGCAGCTAATCCCAACAAACTTTTTAATGACCTTTGCGGAGCGAGAAAGAAGATGAAACTGGAGATCGATAACCCTACTATTGAGGAAGTGAAAAGCTGGATTGGAATTGGGGAATGATTAATTAGAAAATTAATAAGTCAGCAAATTAAAATGCAGAAGATCGAAAAGCCTTCTGCATTTTTTGTTTAAGATACAGGCCTCGTTTTGTATCCTCGCACTCGAATGTTGCAATTAAGATGCCTCATTGAGAAAGCCTGACAGCACCGGGATTTGACTTGATTGGACAAGTCCTCACAAACAAAATGTATAGACTTCAATTAACAGTAATGTTCGGACACAAAAATGAGAAAGAAATTTTCTAGATCTGACCAAGCGTTATCATTTTACCCTTCTCAGCATCCCAGAGTTTGAGTTTGAAACAACGCAACATTTCCAAAGGATTCCAGGAAGTGGTGGAAGCATTTTGCAGCTCGGGCATATTTTTCATGGCTTCAGGAAGCCGGTAAAAAGGAATTCTGGAATTCAGGTGATGCACATGGTGATATCCGATATTCCCCATAAGCCATTGCATGATCTGGGGCATTACCATAAAGCTGGTAGAATTTAAGGCTGCCAGCTCATATTTCCAGTCGTGATTCTCACTGAATTGGGCTTCCGGAAAATTATGCTGACAATAGAAAAGATAAGAACCCATAGCAAATGCTATAAAGAATGGGATGAACCAGCTAATCAAATATATTGTCCAGCCAAGAAAGTAACAGATTGCTATGCCAGCAGCGAAATGGAATAACAAAGCAGCGAGTGAATCCAAATGTTTTTTAGGACTTTGAATAAAAGACTTTACGTTAAGCCAATAGATAAACAGTGTGAAATAACCTAATACAACTGTGAGAGGATGTCTGTTGATCAGATAGAGTCGTTTTTCTGTCTTGCTGAGCTTTAAAAAATAATCTTTGGAAATGGTTGGGTAAGACCCAATTCCGCTGATCGTTAATTTTGAATTGTGGTTATGATGGTGATCATGCGAGCGTTTCCAGACATTCTGTGGTGTGAGCATATAGATCCCGAATGCTTTCATGATTAGCGTGGCCAACTTTGATTTTTGCAGAATAGCATGGTGCTGGTAATCATGATAAATAACAAACATTTTAACATACAATAAACTAACTACCAATCCACAAGCCAGGCGTATAGGCAAAGGAAGCGGCATAAATGTAGCAGCCAAAAAAACACTTAACAACAGAAGAGTTGAGAATATCTCTAACCAGCTCCTCAAACGGTTTTCTTTGGTAAAGGCCTTACTCGCTAAAATCAACTCCTTGCTTGTTCGCATTTTTAGTATGAATACAATTGTGGTGAAGCCCTGCCGGGATTTCTTAAAACTTAAACAGGCGGCTATTGTCGTGCTTATTGTTTAGTGTGTACGGAATTTCAACGAACATGTTTCCATCTCTTGTGCGACCACAGCCAGGTAGCTGGTTCATTGATAATCTCCCTTTCCAGCCTTTTGGTAAATACTTCCGAAATTTCTCCCTCTGCTGTGTCTTTAGGGTCGGCAAATAATAATTCGGGTGTTATCTCGTAATAACCTCTGCGCACGCGGCGCACATTCATATAAACCACAGGGTAACCGAATTTTTTCGCTAACTTCTCCGGCCCGGTATGTACACAGGTATCCTGATTTAAGAAAGTGGTCCAGTACGAGTTTTCAGGGCCAGCCGTCTGATCAGCGATGAAGGCCGTGGCTGTTACTTTTCCCCTGTTAGCTACCATATCGCGTAAGGTCTGAATCATTGGGGTAATTCGGGTACCAAATTTAGTGCGCATACCCGACATCATTTTTTCAAAATATGGGTTAGATAGCGGACGGTAAATAACTACCAACTGGAAACTGTTAGTGAGGGTAAAACTTGGGCCACCCCATTCCCAGTTACCATAATGACCCATTACCACTAAAATACTTTTCTTTTCCTGATAAAGTTTATCCAACCATTCTGCTTTATGGAAGACACAATGTTCTTTAGCCTCCTTCTCTGTCATCCTGAGGGTTTTCAGCGTTTCTAAAATCAGGTCGCAAAGGTAATGGTAAAAGTCCTTGCAGATTAAATCAATTTCTTCAGGAGTTTTCTCAGGAAATGAATTTCTGAGATTTTTTAAAACAACTTTTCTACGATAGCCTGAGAGTCTGATTATATAATAAAGGAAATCAGAAAAAGCATATAGAAAACTAAAAGGCAATGAGGCGATTAAATATATGAGGGGGTAGGTTAAATAAAACAGCAGAGCTTGCATCGCAAAAATTTTACAAATATAATAACTTTCCAGCTAAGAGGGACAATAAACACTGCTTAACTTCTAATGCCATGGATACCAGTTGTATTGCCATACCAATGAATAAGAAATCAAAAGTGAATGACTTGTTTCAAAAATAAATTCGTCGGGATGCTTATTTATTTTCTAAAGATTTCTTCACCCATTCTTTTTGGGAGAAAGAGCCGTATTCGCAAAATAATCTCCAACAGGAAAGAACAACTGATAAAATGCGGCCCCTCCTTTCTGCCTTCAGTACAGAATGTAATTTTATCATCAAGTATAGAATAAAAATCTGAAGACCATTGGTCGGCTCATATAGTAAAAGCTGACTGGCTAAGATCTTTCCGTAGCTTCGCGAACCATCCTTTGGAAAACCTTGTGGAGGGTTTCGCCAAAACAAGATGATTCCAATTTAATATTGAATGGCTCACAAGTACAACCTATAAAAAAAGGGAAGACTCACTACGACTCAATACTCATTAACTTACCAGGCTATTCTTTTACAAGCTTTTGAGTGTATACCTTATTTGATGAGGTGATCTTCAAAATGTAAATTCCTTTGGCAAAGTCAGAGCCGAAACTAAAATCGGTCTTATCTCCAATAGCATTGCTTAGAATTTCTCTTCCAAGCATGTCAATAACCGAATAAGATGCTTCTGCTGATCCGGTAATGTGTATATTAAATCCGGAGTTCGAAGGATTTGGAGAAACTCCAATATAAAGCTGATTTAAAGTGGCCGTTACTACTTTACTGATGGTGAAATCATTATTTATATCATATTGTATTATACGATAGTAATTTTGTCCATTGAGAGGCGCTTCATCTATAAATTGATATCTCATCATATTGTTGCTGTTTCCCTGGGAGTTTACTTTACCAATGTCAGTGAAATTTATTCCATCACCTGATCTTTGAATGGTAAAGTAATTGTTATTCTCTTCTTTGGCGGTGGACCAGCTTACTGATACATAATCTCCTTCATTTACAGCAGTTACATCTACCCATTCAACGGGCAAGGCGCAACCGATGACAACATTCATGGAGTCTTTCCAGATCTGATTGCAATACTTGTCGGTAACTTTTACAATAACTTTATAGGTGCCATTAGTGGTATAAGTGTGGGCAGGAGTGGCTCCCCGGCCTGTAAATGTGCCACTACCAAAATCCCAATCCACGCGTGCCGTATCGATATTATCTAAATAATAAGTTTTAAATGCATAAGAAAACCCTACTGCAGGACAAGCGCCATTATTAGCAACTTTTGGCCAAGTTGGATTCACCCAAGGCTCATTTGCAAGGCCTATATGTGTATTTCCGGAAGTTAAAGTATAGCCCCCATTATTATAGTTTGAGCCCACCCCTGAAGTATTGGGATTACTAATCGTACCTATTTTTTGACATGTGCTATTACCATTTGCAGTGTATATTACACCATCCGGCCCCAAGGAAAATCCACCCATCCAGCTACCGCACGCATTGACTGTACCTAAATTAGTAACACTATTTCCTATCAGATCCCATTGATTTACCTGAGGATTACTTATTAATGTCGAAAAATAAAACATATTTCCATCTGGGGAAAATTCACATCCATAGCCAAAGGAATATCCGGTTAAAGGTGTCTGAACAGTCCCGGTAGTCTTACCATTTTTAGCATCCCAATTGTATACTTCAACCCCGCCACCTTGTGCAACAAAACCAATTTTATTCTGACAAGGGCTTATTCTTATGCTGGCAGTTCCTGCTCCTCCGTTTGCCGTACCTGTATTTTTAGAAACAGCGGAGACACCTCCGGATGTAACGTGCCAGGACCAATATTCATTCGCCTGACTATGCCCTACAACCCAATAACCACCTGCTAAGTCCGACCCAACCGTTAATGCTTCTGTCACTTGAGCGCCAGTGGCCAGATTATTACCTCCTGCAGGACCTCCATCTACTCGGCTAAGTACTCCCGCTGTATTCTTAACCAGAAACCAATTAATTCCAGCGGAATTACCTCCTGTTACATCATTACCTGCAAACACATAAAACTGGTTTGTCGGGCTTGCAGGATCAGGGAATGATACAGCACCCTGAGTGGAAGATTGACCTCCAGCACCTCCATTAACAGTCATAAATAATCCATTAGAGCCATTAAGTAAATGTGTGTTGTTACAATATAAAATAATATTTTTAGTGGGATCACACATGGTAGTTGTGGCTTCCTGGCCGGCAAGCGCATCAGGATTCCCTGATAAAAAAACAGGAGCACCTGCAGTAAAATTTGCTGCTGTTCCGGTAAAACTCAGACCTGCATTTTTTCCAATCATCCATTTAGGCGGAATCGCATAAGGACTTATCGATTGTGCATCTATATCAGCATAAAACATGAAAAAACAAGCAACTAATACAATGCCGGGTAAAATATGTTTCATAACCGTATTTTTAAAGTACATTCTATTATCATTCTCTACTATAAATATACCTTTTAAAGCCCAAAGGAAACCGGTTTTATCGCGTTCTTGCGCACTATATTCTACTAACTATCAAATGCTTCATTGCATATAAGGTTCTTTAAAGTCAATTATAATTCTCACATTATTAGCCAAATCAAATAATTAATCAAATGGTCATCAATAATATAGCCGTTACTAGTTTACTCTTAGAAACTCCATTGTAAATAAGTTGAGAATTTTGATAACAAACGAGAAAATATAGAAGTATAATCCATATTTCACTTCTTACTCTTGTAAAATTTAGGTGATATTTAAAAGAAGTATACGTATTTGAATAAAACAAGTATAAATTTTAACCAGTTTTTTTAATTTTTAATGATATTTTATCATAATAGTCTAAAATTTAAGACTGATAATCATAAAATATGAATTATGAAATTGCTCCGGAAAGAAGAAGAAGTCTTGCAAGTTTCATTTATCCATAGGCATACTTATATTTTATTAATCACATGAAGCATTTTTACTTCATTTATTCAGCTTGTTATTCGACTACTAAAACAGAATCGAGATTTTCGGATAACAAAATCTTAACGATGATCTTACCATATACTAAAATACCACAGTAAGAAACATGCAAATTTGCACTGCTAAACATGATCATGAGTTGAACCAGATCCTGGAGCTTCAAAAAGAAAATCTAAAATCGAATATTTCTGCTGAGAATGCTCTTAAAAACGGATTCTTATCAATTCAACATACTTTCTCCGTATTGGAAGAAATGAACAAGGCTGCACCTCAGATAATAGCTTTGGACGACAAAAAGGTGATAGGGTTCGCTTTGGTCATGCTTAGAAGTTTCAGGGACATGGTTCCGGCTTTCCAACCGATGTTTGATTTGCTTAATCGTTTAGTATTTAAGAACAGATCGATTGAAAGCTTTAATTATTATGTCATGGGACAAATTTGTGTTGCAGCCGGATATCGGGGAAAAGGGATATTTGATCTGTTATATCACAAGCACAAAGAGCTTTATTCTTCACAATTTGATTTTTGCCTTACCGAAGTAGCAGTCAGAAATACAAGGTCCATGCAGGCACACTCACGGGTTGGGTTTCAAACCATCGCAAAATATCAGGATGCTCAGGAGGAATGGAATATTATGGTCTGGGACTGGAAAAGCTAAACCCAGTTGCGATTTTTCTTTATCAACTCCATTCTAATAGCCCGCCCGAACCCTTAATTTCAGAACACTACGAAGAGAATGTTTTTTTATTTTCGCCGGGCCAACCATTGGGTAATATTTTTTTCCAATACCTTAAAATAAGGCACCGAATGCCGAAGGCGGCTGCCATACCAGGAAAACATCTCGCCATCAACTAGTATTACCAGAGTATCCGGACAAAGTTGCCGAAACTCTTCCAGATGTTTTTCTACAAAAGGATAAGGTTCGGAAGAAAGAAAAATCACGTCAGGAGATCTTTCTTTGATTTCTTCTTCTGAAACAACGGGGTATCTTTTCTTATCCATGAATATATTGCTGAACCCGGCAATGCTCAGCATTTCATGAATAAAAGTATCATCTCCAATAGTCATGTATGGATTTTTCCAAATAAAATATGACGCTGTCAATCTATATGGAGCATGATACCCGGTAAGATCTTTTTTTATTTTATAAGCAAGCTGGTATGCATCCTCCTCTTTGCCTGTAAGCTCACCAATAGATTGGATCATAAACAAGGCATCATAAATATCTTTAATGTCGCTCATCCATACGGGGAATTTTTTCTGGAGGCCTTCGATGCCTTCCTTATAGTTCTCCTCTTTATTTCCAATAATCAAATCAGGCTTCAGTTCAATAATTTTTTTCAGGTCGATTTTTTTAGTGCCGCCAATTTCAATAGCTGATCCAACTTTGCTTTTAGGATGTATGCAATACCGGGTGATACCCACCATATTATTTTCCAGTCCCAGGTCGAACAAAAGTTCGGTCTGGGAAGGAACAAGAGATACGATTCTTAAAGGCGTGGCGGGAAGAACCACTTCGTTTCCCATCTGATCTTTAAAATTTCTCATTCATTATTAATTAGACATGTATATTATCAAGTCCCGCAT
Source organism: Cytophagaceae bacterium (assembly GCA_035568055.1). Lineage (GTDB taxonomy): Bacteria > Bacteroidota > Bacteroidia > Cytophagales > Cytophagaceae > DATMOV01. Next base: position 2,090 of record DATMOV010000136.1, on the reverse strand, counting down.
TTTCTTAAATTTAAGAATGAATAAATTGAATAACAGAATATATTTGATTTTTATACTAGCAACATTATGGGAAGGATGCACCACGGAGAAAAAAGAAATTCCTGGCAAAGACACGGTTCAGGTAACATCCGAAAGCAATTTACCGGAGCTGGCTTTTAAGAAATATGATCTGCGTTCAGGCATTATCACCTTTGAAATTTCAGGAAGAGAGCCTGGCAGTTCTAAGAAAGTATATTTCGACGACTTTGGCAATAAGGAAGTGAGTTATATATACCGCAATGGGAAACTTTCTGAAAAATGGGTAAATAATAATGATGGCACCTTTTATACGCTTGACTACGGTAACAGCACTGGTGCCAGACGTAAGGCATCACGCCCAGGCACAGAGGAGCGATTTGATATAGAAGAAATGCCGGAAGAAATGCGTAAAGAGAATGAAGTAAAATCTCTTGCGGATTCTATTGTTGCAGGAAAGCTCTGCAAATTCTATGCTATGGAAAGCGGAGGAATTAAGACTGTTAAAGGAGGTTATGGGCATTTGATCCTTTTTCTGAGCACTCAAGTGGCAGATTTCAGGTATAGCACTATTGCTACAGAGTTGAAAGAGAATGTTACCGTTCCTGATTCTGTTTATCTCATTCCTTTACATTTTACAGTGAAAGAATTTTAAAGAATATGTGATGATTCAGGCCCATCCAAATTCCTGATATGGAGAATGTAAAAATATTACGGGAATAGAGTTTTGTAGCCGGTAACCTGACCCTGACAAGCCATCAGTTTCCAACCCTTTTAAAATAAGAAAGGATAAAAAATCTTATCCTTTCTCCTCTGCTGAAAATTAAATTCATTAAGATGACCTGCGAGAGATCAGTCACTTTAAAGCGCTACTTCACCAATACCTTCCCGGAATAAGATTTATTATTATAGGATGCAACAACCGTATAAATCCCAGGCTTTAACGATTCAGTGTCTTCAATAACGAAATTGGAATCAGTTTCCAGGGTCACTACTTTAGAAAAGTATTTTTTACCCATGATATCTTCCAGTACAAGCAGCACTTCTTTTTGAACATCTGTATGTGCAAAATGAACATTAATGTGATCGCCTGTATGTGCCGGATTAGGATAGATTCCCAGTGATAATGAAAAAATGTTTTCATTTTTCACTGCCACAATCGTAGAATAAGTTACGTAGTTGTTCTTTTCAATTTCCTTAAGCCGGTAGTAGTTGATGGATTCAGGAGAGAAATCGACAAAGGAATAATGATTAACATTGTTACCGGCCGCTGGAACGAAGCCAATGCTTTTAAAATTCAAAGCATCTGTTGATTTTTCAACTTCATATCGATCCATGTTTTCCTCCTGAACGGTATTCCAGGTAAGATTTACCTTACCACTTTCAGATGATCCGGAAAATGAAAGTATTTTAGCTGATAATGGAGTGCATGGAGATGGCAGGCATGAGCCTCCGCCAATGCTTGCATCTTTTCCTTTCCATTCGGCAGGCCCTCCGCCTATATTCAGCTGGTTACAATTACATCCTGTACTTGGAATTAATCCGGAACCTATAACATAAATGACGGAGCCAGCAGCAATATTAAGTTGACCTGTCGAAGTAAAAAGCATAGTTCCTGCAACCATTATTGTGATTACCGGTTGAGTAGAAGGCATATTATAAACATTCGTCGTGATTTGCACTGTTATATCTGTCGGAATATCGACTACATCTCCTGTTGCAGGCATACTGCCCATACTCCATGTTGCTGGATTTACCCAATCTCCATTATTAACCATCACTGTATTTGTAGACCCCAAACATCGTTGGGTGTGAATGAGCGCAAGAAGAATAAATAAAACTGAATATATATGTAATTGATGTATCATAAATTTGCGTTTAGTCCTGTTATTTTAAGTAGGCTACTTGCAGAATTGTTTGGGGGTTCTATGCAACGGCATTAAAATTATTTTTTAAATAAAATGATTCCAGAGTACGTAAATTGATGAGTATGTTATGGATCGCCGATGGCTTATTTGCCCCCGCTCGTTGGCCTTTCCCACGCCAATTCACAAGAGTCTATCCCTGATTTAAAT
>DATMOV010000135.1:0-6243 GCA_035568055.1 Cytophagaceae bacterium | reverse complement strand
CGGTATTAAGGAACGAGGCATCAATGCGTGGACCGGCGCCTGCACCGGCAATGTAATCATTAACAATTATATTGGAGTTGATAAAAATGGAACAGTCGCTGTCCCGAATCTCAACGAAGGAATCTATGTGAATACGGGTACAGACTTCGGAGGCTCGAAGATAGGTGGTTCCACATCGGATTCTGTGAATGTGATCTCGGGAAATGGCACGAACGGTATTAACCTCAATACTTCCGCCAATTGCCGCATCAGAGGTAATTTTATCGGTGTGAGCGTAACAGGTAATGTTGCCATAGGAAATGGAAATTTTGGAATTATCATGAACACCTGCAACGGAACAAGAATCGGAGACGCTGTTACCGGAGCGGGAAATATCATTTCAGGGAACTCCTGGGATGGAATTTACGTGATATCATCCACCGATTGCATAATAAAAGGGAATATGATAGGGATGGGCGCGAATGGAACCAGCTTAATTCCCAATTCGGCGGGTGTGAACGTGCTCACCAACAGCCATCGTGTCGTGATAGGAGGCACAACAGCCGTTGAGAGAAATATCGTATCCGGGAATAACGCGACCGGTATCAAAATAACAGATTCTAATAATGGTATTGTGGCAGGAAATTATATCGGACTGGATGCTACAGGAAATACCAAAGCGGCAAATCAGGGAAATGGCATCTATCTCTTTAATGCCCAAATCACCACCATTGGCGGGGCAGTGGCAGGAGCAGGAAATGTTGTTTCCGGAAATCTCTGGGATGGAATTTACATTTCAGGATCTAATGATTGCCTGGTCAAAGGAAATATACTTGGTTTAGGCGCCGACGGGACTACTGCCATTGCGAACCCATCTTTCCAGGATATGGTAAAGCTTTTGAACAGAAGCCTTCGCACGATCATAGGAGGAAAAACTTCTGCCGAACGCAATATAATTTCCAGCTCAGGCAGCGCCGGTATTTCCATGCTGGAAGCCTCTGATTATACATTGGTAGAAGGCAATTATATAGGATTGGATAATACGGGCCTGCTCCCGCGGGGCAATACTTATGCAGGCATCTATATGGACAGCTGTAAATATGTAACGATCGGTGGCACAACCGTCAAGAGCAGGAATATCATTTCCGCCAATACCGATAACGGAATCTCGGTGTATCATAAGTCATACCATGCCACCATCAAAGGGAATTTCATCGGTGTGGATATGAATGGCGCGGGCAGTGTTGCTATGGGGAATCACCAGCAGGGCATATTTTTCAACACCAATTCTGATACATGCATGGTAGGCGGATCTACCCTGGCTGAAAGAAATGTATGTTCTCAGAATGGTGATCATATCAGTCCCAATGGATCAGGAACCACAGGGGACGGCATCCGGGTGGTGGCTTCCAATGCCATCACGATCAAAGGGAACTGGTGCGGTACTGATTCCACCGGACTTGTGAAAATGGGTAATGTCTGGGCAGGGATTTCTCTGAATGAGGCAGACGGCTGCATCGTAGGAGGCATAGGACAATACGAAAGAAATATTGCCGCCGGTAACCTGAACGAAGGAATCTATTTCCGCAATGCCACCAATACAAAGCTTATCAATAACTATGTGGGTGTGGGAGCGGATGGCGTTACACAAATAGGAAATGAAGACTTCGGAATAAATATCCGGAACACAGTTCCTCTGTTCAGCCATAACAATGTGATAGGGGGAACCGGAGCTTACGCCAATGTGATCGCGTATAACAGATCCTCAATATCCCCGCTAGCGCCCGGAGTTTATGTAGATTCTGCAGCTACAAAAAATGAGATCACGTTTAACAAAATATATTGCAACGGCGGAATCGGGATCCAGCTTTACAAGACTGCCAATGAAAGCGTACCCGTTCCTGTTGTCACCAGTACCTCTGCCAATACGATAAGCGGCACGGGGGTCACAGGCGATTCAATACATATTTACAACAACATCAAAGTAGGGGGCGACTGTGATTGCGAGGGAGAAGTTTATATAGGGAAAGTAATTGTAACCGGAGGAGCCTGGAGCTTGACGCATGGGTTAGGTCTTACACAATCACAAGCCGACCGTCTTACAGCCACACAAACTACTCCTAATAAAAGCACTTCGCAGTTTTCGATCTGTAATAACCCTTTGCCTGTCCAGCTTCTTTACCTGAATGCTTATCTTACTAACGATAACGAAGTGCTTATTACGTGGGAAACTGCATCTGAAAAAGATAATCAGTATTTTATTATTCAGCGAAAAGGAGAGGACGGATCTTTCTATGATATTGGTGTTGTTCCGGGGAAAGGCACTCTTGATAATCTTTCTTCTTATGTTTATACTGACGGAACTCCTCTTCCGGGTAATAATTATTATCGTTTAAAGCAAGTAGATAAGAATGGAGAATTCACTTATTCAGGCATCAGAATCGTGGCCTTTGAGGATAACATTATTAGTATTTATCCAAATCCTGTAAAGGATCAATTCACCATACGGTATAGCGATGCTGTAACTATAGAAGATATTTCTATCACGGATATTCTGGGAAGAATAGTATTTGAATCAAGGGATAATATATCTGATAAAGGTTCATCAACTATTCATGTGCATGTAAACAACCTTGCGACAGGTGCTTATTTTGTTCACATAAAGAAAAAAAATGATTTGCCTTTTGTACAAAAGATTCTGATAGGCAATGATTAAGTTGTCATCATCTATAAGTTAAGAAAGCAAGAGAGGCCCGGTAGTTTTTTTCTATTAAGGAAGACAAACAGAATAATTTTGTTTGTCTTTCCTTGATGTTTGGCAAATGCAACGTATCACAATTCAAGGTTGCATAACTTTAACCGGATGATAATTCTATGAATATGAAAAACCTCTTTGTTTCTTTGCTGGTTGTTTTGTGTTTCCCTGCTATAGCCCAGAACTGGGAGCTAGTCTGGTATGATGAATTTAACGGCAGTAAACTTGATATGGGCAAATGGAACTATGAAACAGGTAATGGAGAAGGAGGATGGGGAACCGGCCAGCTTGATTACTGCACATCACGCAAGGAAAATGTCGATGTAAGAAATGGCAAACTGGTGATCACGTTAAGAGAAGAAGATTACGGAGGTTTCAATTATACTTCCGGAAGAATAAACAGCCGCGATAAATATTTTGTGAAGTATGGGAAAATAGAAGCCAGGATTAAGGTTCCTGCCGGCAGAGGGATAGGCTCCGCTTTCTGGATGCTGCCACAGTTTGAAAAATATGGCTGGTGGCCCAGAAGCGGCGAGATAGATATCATGGAAACCAATGGGCATGAGCATCATATCAACTATGGCACTGTGCATTATATGCAGTGGGATGGCCATCAGTATAAAGGCAATGAGGTTAAAACAGAAGGCGACCTTACCACCGGGATGCATGACTATACTTTTATCTGGGATGAAAATTCAATGAAGTGGTATCTCGATGGCAAATTCTATAACGAGTTTTTCATCAAAGAGCCTATTGATGGCCGCAAGCCTTTTAATGAGGAATTCTTTTTCATCATCAGCGGCGGTATAGGCAGCAATTTTTCGGGTAAGGTCATCGATGATAAGCTGCTGCCTCAGACTTATGAAGTAGATTATGTAAGAGTTTACAAGGAGTTTGATAGTCCTGTACTGACCTTCGCAAAGACATCGGGCAGCGGAAGAGAGATCGAGCTGAGTTTTTCGGAAGAGCTTAAATGGCTTGAAAAATTTTTCAAAGATTTTGAAATCAAAGACCAGGCTCAGATTCTTACTGTCACAAATGCTTCGATGAAGTACCGTGACAATCATACACTGGTGCTGCAATTAACGAATCCTGTTACAAAAAAATCGGAATTGACTTTAAGCTATAAGGGAGATACGATAAAGTCAATCAGGAACCAGGCTTTGAAAAAATTCAACAATGTTTTTATTATAAATAATTCCGAGGGTGCGTCACCTGTTCTGACCAATGCAATTACTGGAAAAGATTCATATTCTGTTGAGCTGAATATGAGCAAGGCATTGGCGGGAGAAAATCCGAAACCAGAAGATTTTATTTTGAAGGCCAACGGCCAGGAAAATAAAATAAACTCAGCGGAAATTAATAAGTCCATGCCGGGTATGATCATCCTGCATGCCTCGCAGCCATTGTTCCAGAGCGATACCATTATTGTAAGCTACCGGGGAACCGGGCTGGAATCTTTTGATAAAGGCACCCTTAAACCATTTGCGGATGTCGCCGTATCCAATTCTCTCAGCAAAAAATTTGTAGTACCGGGAAAAATTGAAGCCGAAGATTATATCGCCGAGCTGGGTGTGATGGCTGAGCTCTGTAAAGACGAAGGTGGTGAAAAAAATCTTGGATACATTGAAGACAATGATTGGATGGAATATGAGATCTATGTTAAGAAAGCCGGTAAATACAGAATTGAATATAGGGCATCTTCAGAATCTGCCGGGGGGGTAATATCTTTAAAAACAGGAAACCTTATGCTCATTAGGACTATACTTAAACCTACATCCAGCTGGCAAACCTGGACTACTATTTCTTCAGATGCTTTTGAGCTTGCTTCGGGCATGCATAGAATCAGAATAACAGCGGAAAAAGGTGGCTTCAACCTGAACTGGCTAAATTTTATCGAAGAGTGAAGAAGCAGTCAGGGGTGAGGATTTTGGATTAAGGGAATAAAACGTAGAATTACCAGATCTTGCTGTTATGCTGCAACAGGAAGCATCTGATTTTAATTCATACAGATCCTTCGTTCCTCAGCATGACATAATAGTAGAGTCACTATTTATATGATCTAATTTACCTCATTCCTCAAAACTTTCAAAAATTTCAGCCCTTAGTTATTCACACTGCCGCAATAAGTTTCTTCCGGTTTATCTTTTTTATAAATAAATAATTACTTTGCTAGATATACCATGCAAGAATTTTCTATAGTCATCATCACCAACAACGAGGCTTCCAATATTGAAAGGACGTTGTTATCCGTATTGAATATATCTTCGGATATCATCATAGTAGATTCCGGCAGCACAGATGATACACTGGAGATCTGCAAAAAATTTCCCGTGAAGATTTTTCAGCATCAATGGGAAGGCTATGCGGCACAGAAAAATTATGGCAATAGTCTTACAAAAAATGACTGGATACTTTCTATTGATGCCGACGAAGAGCTTTCAGAGGAGCTTATCTTGGAAATAAAAAAAGAATTTGATAATCCCCGGGCGGATTGTTATGATCTATTTTTCCGTACCAACTTCTGCGGACAATGGCTCTCGTATGGACACTGGAATCCTGAAAGTCATATACGAATATTTAAAAAAAGTATTGTGCATTGGAATACCGATGCTGTGCATGAAGGACTTGTAATCGCTAAAAATCTCAATATTAAAAAACTAAAAGGCAAAGTAAATCATTATACCATTCGTAACCTGGAGCATTACCGGCAGAAAAATGATTATTATATAAATCTTGCTGCCCAAAACATGAAACGTGCTAATAAAAAAGCGGGCTTTATTAAATTATACCTGAGTCCCGCTTACCGTTTTATTCATAGTTATATTTTTAAGCTTGGTTTTCTTGATGGATATTTTGGCTATGTGATAGCACGTGAAACTGCCAGGGTTGCTTATCTTAAGTATGACAGAATTAAAGGTATCAGGTAAAAAATTCGTAAATTTTACCTGTCAGCAGGTTAAGATTTATATTCAGAGCTAATTTGAAATTTTGGAGTGTAGGTTTTCTCAGCTCAATTCTTCTGACCAGATTAAAATTAATTTTGCGGCTGTTTGTACCTTTTTTGCAGCTTACAAAAGCGGATATATTTTCTTTACAGATAAAGGCTTTGGTAAAATTACTTTTAGCACCATAAGGCCATGCGAAAGCAAAGACCTCATTTTTCAAATGTGTTTCAATAGCTAGTTTGTTCTTTCTGATCTCAGCTCTTATTCTTTCCTCTGTCAGCTCTATTTTCTCATGTACGGCTATGGGATCTTTGTAAGAGATGATAAATTGTTTTCCCTTGAATAATTTATTTCTCCGTGGAACTCCGGTAAGATGCGATTTGTAAAAATTTTTAAAGTCGTCGAGGAACTTTTGTGAAAGTTGATATTTGCTGATAGTCATTTCACCACGGGAGCGGAATAAAGGCAATCCCTCTTCAGGTTTGCCTTCAAATAATTGAATGGTTTCTCTATCGTAAGGACCTTTGTCAAGAAAATTTCTAAGGTTAAGATTAGCTACTG
>DATMOV010000134.1:0-5405 GCA_035568055.1 Cytophagaceae bacterium | reverse complement strand
TCATTTTTAGTATTTTTTTTATATATGTCATGCAAAAATTAATCTATTTTTTAGTCCTATGTTTTGTTATTTCCCTGACACAAAGCATTGCTCAAATTAGCCCTTATTCATCTGTGTCTGTCAGCCTGGATTCGTCAGGTATTGTCCTGACCAATGTAAAGGTGGACTCTTCAAAAGCAGATGGAACTCATCTTGATCCCAATAATGTAAAAGATACCGCTGTAATAAATGTTACAATTTCGATAAGTCATATAGAGAACATTGATTCACTTCAAATAAGATATGGCTCAGAGAAGGGAGATTTCTTCAATATGAATTTGAAACAGGTTTTAATTAATGGTAAGTCTTATTTTAAATGGTATGATTTCCTGTATCCTGTTTCCAATGGAACCGTGACTTTTTCCGGAATGTCTACTCATCAGGCATTATCTCAGGCAAGCCTGATGGTACTTACTGTAAAAGATAAATCGGGAAACTTAAAAAGCATTTTGCCAAATTAAATAAAGATCATGCAGCTTTTAATCAGATTAATTCTTACCGTCTTTATATTTTCCATTGCAGCACTTAGGCTAAGTGCACAGTCTTTAGGCAGTTCTGCCGATTACAATATTAGCCCACAGGATTCTTCTACCGGAAGAAGTATGTTTGTAGATGTCCACAAAGTTACCGGGAAAATTGTATACATATGGAATGATCTGGATTCAGTAGGTACGACCAGAGATATTTATTGTGCCATTTATAAAAATGATATGACACCCCTTGTCAGCCGGTTCAGGATCAATAAAAACTCCGGAAACGAGCAAATATATGCGAAAGTAAAAGTAAATCAGCAGGACAGTACTTTTGTAGTAGCCTGGGCTAGCAACCATTCCGGAAGTTACGATGTATTTGTAAAGAAGATTAGTTTAAATACGGCAAGTACTAATTACGCCAATGTTAAAACAGCTTCCGAATCGCTTGTAAATAATATAACTGCTGGAGATCAGAATGTGCCGTTTTTAACATTTGATTATTTTAAAAATGAACTTATCGTTGGATTCAGAGACCAGAACGGAACTGACGGATCAAGCACAGGAGCCTTCGCCAGGAGATTTAATTATGGAGCTTTCACTACGATAAACAATCAATTTCAAATCAATAATTACAGTACAGGTGCGCAGCATTTAAATTCCATTGATATTTCACCGGTAACAGGAGAATTAATTACTTTATGTCAATCTAATTCGGCAGCTGAAACCAGCAATTATAACGTTATAAAAAGAATTTTTACCTATAATTCAGTGACAAATAATTATGATGGACAGACCGAGACTGTGGTTAATTCTTACACTACAGGTGGACAAATTAATCCCTGGCTTGTCATTAATTCCAATACAGGTGATTACCTGGCCGCATGGACCGATGATACACAGGATTTGTCAGGTTATGGGGTTTATTCAAAGATATTTAATAAGCTTCATACACAAACCATTGCAGATTTCAGGGTTAGCAATGCAACGGCAAATAATCAATTAACACTAAGGCCGGTTTGGGATATTTTTACAAATAATATCGTTTATTTCTTTCTTTATTCGGTTTCTAATCTTTCAACTTTACAATACAGAATATTTACATATAATGATCAGGCAAATACCATAACTGCCGTTAACTCTACTGATCAGTCTGCCTTGTGGAATGGTAGTTCAGATATTAATACTTACAATTATTATGCTAGCAATTTTTCCACTGTTTACAATCCGGTCAACCAAAAATTATATATAGCCTATGACCGGTACAGGTACAATGTCAGTTACAATTCCACTCAAAGCAATGGAAAAGCACGGGTATTTATTTATTCAAATCCTTCCATAAGCGCCATTACGGATTATATTTCTTATGCAGAGCTTAAGACAGACCTTGATGGTGGATATTATACCAGTATTGGCAATAAATTTTATTTTAAATACATCGAAAAATATAATCAGGGTGCAAGTCCCGGAACTGTGTTGAATTATAAAATATTCGATTACAAAAGAAATGTTCTGGGAACAGCTAGTCTGAACAAGGTCTATGGAGTAAATTATTATTCTGTTGATTTAAGAGGCATTGCAAGTCTTAATACCAACAACCAAAACTATTATACCCTGGAAGTATACAATGACAAGGGTGAGAAGAGCATATTAAGATTTAAATATATTCCGGAGTATTAACATGAAAAAGACAATTATTCCTTTGTTAAACATTGCACTAATACTTTTTGGTGTTGCCCTGCTTCTTTCTTGTGGTGGGAATAATAATGATACCAAAACACGATACATTATTACTTCAAAAATTTTTAAGGAGTTTAAAGGCACAAAGGAGCTTGAAAAGAAATTCGTCGCTCTTCAGGATAAACAAAAATACATTCTCGACTCACTTGGTTTAGAAATTCAGACGCTGGAAAAATTCTCAAGATCAAATTCGGGAATTCTATTTAAAAAGAAACAAACCTATGATCAATTGAGCGCTCAATTTTCTCAGTCAAATCAGGAACAATATAAACAATACTCAGAAGGAATCTGGAAGCAGATCAATCAATATCTCAATGATTACGGAAAAGAAAATCATTTAAGCTATATATATGGAGCTGATGGTACCGGATCTTTAATGTATGCTGATTCTACTTTGAATGTTACCGAGCATGTCATTGCATTTATAAATAAAAAGTATGAAGGCGATTAAATTAATGTTTATACTGAGCATAATTTTTTGTGTAATCTCTTGTCAGCCCAAGGAATTAAATCCGGCTGAATATACAGAATGGGTTAAAGATTATTCACATGGGTTACATAAAATGAAAACTGTAGGAGATATAGTATTTGACCTTCAATGCAAGCCTGTTGAGTTTATTGTGGTAAACGAACAAAAAGGAAATATTCCGGATAAAGAACTTTTAGACACAAGAGTAAATGAACTATCAAAAAACCAATACTATACATTGTCGCTGAAAGTGAAGGATAAGACAGTTGATTTTTTGAAATATAAAGTTACTTCTGAAAAGGAATTTTATGAAAAGCTGTATTATTATTCATTCGCCTTTCAAAATGATATTTTTTTGGAAGATGGAGGAAAGATGCTGCCCTGCAAATTATTCCATTTTGAGCGTTCCTACGATCTGAAGAAATCCAGGACTTTTGAGCTTTCTTTTCCGGCAGCCGAAAATTCAACAAGTGATAAAACTATTGTAATTAATTCCAAGGACTTGAATTGTGGCCCAGTAAGAATTAAAATTAATCAAGACGATTTAAACTCAACACCAAGGATAAAAATATAATTATGTACACGATTAAATCAAAAGTGTTTAAGGTAGTTGCCATATTTCTTGTCTTAAACATTTTCCTGCAAGTAGGTTTCCCCATTGCTTCTTATGCCCTTACTTCCGGGCCAAGTCAGCCGGAGGTTCAATCTTTTGAACCGGTAGGGACAACGGAAATGGTTGACCTGTTCACGGGTGATTTTACATACAACATTCCATTATTTGAACTGCCTGGCCCTAATGGAGGATACCCATTTAATCTTTCTTATAACGCAGGCATTAGCATGGATCAGGAAGCGAGCTGGGTTGGCCTTGGCTGGAATCTAAATCCTGGCGTGATCAATAGGCAAATGAGAGGCTTCCCGGATGATTTTAATGGAGACGTAATTTTGAGAGACCAGGATATTCGTCCGAACGTGACTTTCGGTGTGGGTGCAGGAGGTTCAGTTGAAATATTCGGAGGTGATTTACTAAAAGGGCAATTATCATTAGGGATTGGGATTTATTATAATAATTATAAAGGTGTTGGATATAATGTTAGCCCGGGATTGAGCATGCAAACAAGTAGCCAAGGGCTTGATGTCGGAGTCGGATTTCATTTCTCCATGGATTCTCAGGAAGGTGTGGGAGTAAACCCATCTCTTTCTTTAATTAGCCACGGAACCGATAATGATAATACCTTTTCTGTAGGAGCTAGTTATAATTCAAAAAGAGGTCTAACAGGAATGTCCATGGGCTTCACTTCTCAAAGTCAGGATAAAAGGAATAAAGCAGGAATTGTTACCGAAAATGGTAAAGCGGTTAAAGGAAGTGCAAACATTGGAGGGCACTCTACCCTTTCTGTTGCCAGTCAGGGTTATTCCCCCCAAGTTGGGATTCCTATGCAGGGAACCAATCTTTCAGTAACTCTAAAAACCGGAGGTTCCGTGTACGGGGTTTTTGGAAGCGCCTATGTCAACGGTTTTTTCAGCACCCAATATTTAGCTTCTAAACATTCATCAGCTCCGGGGTATGGATATATGTACCTTCAGAATGCCGGATCCAGTTCATTGCTTGATTTTAATAGAGAAAAAGATGGAATGATTACCAAAAATTCTTTAAATCTTGCAGGGACTACCATGACCCACGATATTTATACTGTCGCCGGACAAGGAATAAGTGGCATGTATAGGCCATTCAGATCGGATGTCGGGACATTATTCGATCAAAGCATTAATTCTGAAACAGCAGGAGGTGCGGTTGGTTTTGAAGCTGGTGCCGGAATGCCTCATATCGGCGGTGATCAAAGTATAAATTATTGCACCAACAGTTCAGGTAAGTGGACTAACGATAATAGTGCTGCAAGTATCTATCAATTCATCTCTTCTAATCCTAATGGTGATCCTCTGTTCGAACCCTGTTATTTTAAAACTTATGGAGAGCACACTTCTGATAGTTCCGGAACTTATGGGGAATTACATTACATAGGAAATACTTCTCCTGTCCGGATTGACCTTTTAAAATGCGGCAGTTTTTTAGATAGAACTTATAGCGCACAACAAACATTTTCAGGAGCCGAAGGAACAGGGGTTGCAATGTCAAATATAAATAATACCGAAAGGAGGGAACCAAGGAATCTAACTGTTCAGCCTATAACCGTTAAAGACCTTACTAATTCCAGGGCAGGAACAAACAATGAAGTAATAAGCCATTTTGATATTGATTATTATACTTCAACTACCCCTGTAATTTCAGGAACCAGCACCTTTGATTACAGGAGCGGAACCCTGAGCGATCTAAACAGACCCAATAAACTAAGCCATATAGCAGGACTTACAGCGGCAAACCCGGATGGGACAAGATATATTTATGGATTACCAGCTTATAATAATACGCAGGTAGAATGCCTGTTTACGGTTTTACCGCCAAGTGATTCCTGCGCGCCCACAGTAAATATTGATTATTCGGGATCCCCTTCAAAAATCAATTACAATAATTCTTCTTATAACAATAGCGATAAATATTACAGTAAGACAACTGTGCCAGCATATGCTCACTCTTATTTGCTCACCTCAATTTTGGGCGCAGATTATATTGATGCTGATAATATACCAGGGCCTTCAGTGGGAGATTTAGGGTATTGGGTAAAATT
>DATMOV010000133.1:0-4951 GCA_035568055.1 Cytophagaceae bacterium | reverse complement strand
AATCGCTGATAAATTATCATAAGCTTTCGCTGTGTAAGTATAAGTACCGGCAGCAACATTAGCTAAACTATAAGAATAAGGAGCTGCGGTACTGGTGGCAAGTAATGTTGATCCGTTGTAGAATTCTACTTTAGAAATACTTCCATCCGGATCTGAAGCATTGGCAATGATATTCACAGATGCCGGTGCAGTAAAACTACTTCCATTTGCAGGAGAGGTAATGCTGATTATTGGAGACTGGTTAACAGACTTCTTTTTGCAGCCATTAAATAATGTTGCCAGCACAGTTATGACAACCAGCGTACTAACTAAGAAAAAATTTGCTTTATCTGAGTTTTTAATTTTCATAAATTTTGAGTTTTTAATTAATTCGGTCCGTACATTTTTAAACATATAAATAAGTGCCAAGGCTACCTTAGCTTACACACTTTAATGGTTTCAGAATTTAAATCCGTCCTTACTATTACCAGGTAGCAGGCGGGAGCCAGGTCATTGCCAATTTGAATCATATCAGGTGAACCGGTAAACGATCTTTTATAAAATTCACGCCCGAGCATATCCACTATTGAATATTCAACCGACTTAATATTTTTTGGAAGGATCAACGTTGTTTCATCTTCAAAAAGAGGATTGGGTATAAAGGCTTTTTTATTCCCATTCGTGACCGATATTACGCCGCTTTCCTGCCTGGTCCCATCAAAATCCACTGTGACCAGTTTATAATATGAATTTCCTGAAGAAATATCATTGTCTGTGTAACTATAGTTAATTAAGGTGTTGCCTTTATTGCTGGTATTTACATATCCGATAATATTAAAATGAATTCCATCTGAAGACTTCAATACTTCAAAATAATTGCTGTTGTATTCAGAAGCTGTAGCCCATTGAAGCTGCACTCCCTTATTTTCAGATTTACCGGTAAAAGAAATGAGCTCAACGGGAGCTGCACAACTGATGGTAACGGTCATACTATTTGTGGTGAAGCCCAAACATGGATCGGGAACCAAAACACTGTAAGTGGTAGTAATAGCTGGACTTAATGTGACAGAAGAACTATAAACATCCGGGCTGATTGTCGCATTAGTTCCGTTGTTGGTTGACCATAAATATTTAGGTTGCCCGTATACCTGAAATTCCCAGATAGAATAACCATAGCCAATCAACCTTGCAGTCCCGTACATTCTTACATACCTGATATTGGTGGCGCTGAAAACTATTTTATCTTTAGTACCGCCTGAGAAAGGTGTAGAACAACAAGATGCGGCGGTGGTTGTAGAAAAAACATCGGTCCAGGTAACAGCATCCGTAGAAGTTTGAAGCTGATAGGAAGATGCGCGGGCCGCTTCCCAATATAATACTACGCTATCAATATCAGTAGGGGATTGAAGGTCTACATATATCCACTGTGGATCGACATTCCAAACGCTTTCCCATCTGGTGCCAATATTTCCATCTGTGACTGCTGTTGCCACACTTCCACCATTATTAGACAATGACACTGCAGGATTCCCTGCTGCGAGATTTGTTCCTCTGAGACTTGTAAGAGCTGGCAATATTACAGGAATTGAACCTGAACAAATGGTTGTATCCCCCATAGCATGGGTAGTGAGAGTGCTGTTAATGCTTATCTGCTGGATATTGCTTTTTCCGCCCGTTGTACATGTAAAGCCCCAGTATGCATATTGATGTCCCAGATTGGCTTTTATATCGTAAACTAACGATACTCTCAGCGAACCATTAAAATATACTTGTAATAAAGTCGTGGCGGGATTATAAGATATTTGAAAATTATACCAGGAACCTGTTTTTACATTTGTAAGGACAGGATCCATCTGCACAGGGCCAAATAAATCATCAGGGTTTGGAGTACCGGTAATACTATGCACCACATCTCCGTTTTTTTCAACAGCAATATGATCATAGGCAGGGTCATTGTTTTGCTCAACCCCCGTACCTGCACCAATATTCTGGTAGGTGTCAAATTCCACGCCTAATGAATTACCCGGTATTCCAGAATAGCCAATTCCACCACCACCACCACCAGCGGAAAGACAGTTGGTCTGCAACACAAACACCATTCCATCTGCTCCACCCGGATCAGCTCCGAAATTCATTTGTCCCTGAACATTGAAAGGCTTAGTGAGATCAAACTGTATTTTGTTCCAAATAGCCCCGAACTGTGAAGTTAACGCGGGGGTTAACTGATAAACGCCTCCACCGAGATTGACAGCGGGAGTAGGGTTGCCTTGTAACACAAACTGTCCTTGTGCCGAAGCAGCCATGATCAAAGCGATGTATAGAAAAACGTATTTCATTTTTTTAATTAAATAGTATCCAATAATAATCCTACAAACCCAGGTATAATCCTTAAAATCCTATATATAATTATGTATACGTTAGTAAATTAAAATAAGTAGTAGAAAGTAACTTGAAAATTCTTATAAAGGTCAATTATTTTAAGAAAATGAAAGCGCTGAAATAAGTCATTATTACGCTTGATTATTACTCAAAAAGGCTTTTATAGAGCAAAAAATAAGCTTTGATATCTATACACACACTTAATTATCCCGAATAAGTTTTCTTGAATTTCAGTTAAAAAAGCTCTCCTGGTGGTCTTCTACCTGGCAGCTATCAGGTAATAGCCTGAGCATGATTTTGTGGATTAATAAGGAATGAATTATTACTAATATTACTCTAAAACCGAATGAGGGAAGGTGTTATTGTAGCCATTTAATTTTAACGCTTACAGTTTCCTGATTCTCCTGTTCATTTCTTTAATTATGACTACGAACTATGTATCATTTTAACGACGTTTCCTTTTCCCATCAGGCAATAAATAAATCAAAGTAAGAATAAAATATATTACAAGGCTGAAATAGGCATTCCAGAATGATAGAAAGAAAGACATAACATACAATATTATTCCAGCAACATTCATTCTGTTTATTCTTCGAATAGTTTCAGGAGTTACTGTAAGGTCAATTAAACGATGATTATTTGAAGCATACCACCACATTAATCCATAAATAATACTTGTTGCGGCCATAGTTCCACTATATATCTTAGATGCTGTCTGTCCATCTTTATCAAATTGTATATATTCTGAAAGAAGTTCGGTTGGGTAGGGAATGAATCCAATACACATCAGATAAAAAATATTCAGCAAAAGGAAAATATTATTCGATCTTGTAATATATTTAAATGTATTATGATGATTGGTCCAAATAATTCCAATCACCAAAAAACTGGTAACATAACTGAGATATTCCGACCATTGATTGAGAAGCCCAGTCATTAACATTCCCTGCTTTGTATCCGGCACTTTAATATCTAATACCAGAAGCGTAACGGCAATAGCAAATACGCCGTCGCTGAAGGCTTCAATTCTTCGGGTTTCCCTCTCCTCTTGATTGTACTGATGATTTTTATTCATTATATCTTTTGTCTTTATAAATAAAAAAGAATGTGAAAATTTTAGCCATGCCTGTCACATTTATTCCCAGCTTATAGCTGACTTTAATAAATATAATAATTCCTGAAGGAGAATCATATAAATTAAATATCAGATATCTCTTCTCCCTTTAATTATCCTAAATTGCGGCATGGAGATTACAGCAATGCAGGTTATCAATGATTTTACTATTCAACTTAAGAACAGCATAAAAGACCAGGAGTTTGTAAAAATGACATTAAGCAAGCCTTCCAATGAAAAAGATTTAAATAACGTCTATATCAGGCTCGTCACCATTAAACAGTCTTTAAAACTTTCATTCACATACCGCTATAGAACCAATGATCAGGTAAAGAATTTTGACATGGACGAAGCGGAATCCGAAATAAGATCCCTTCTTAAAGACTCTTTCAGGATCGCCACTTTATTTACCACGCAGGCCGATATAGTTTTACTAATCCCTAAGAAAGGAAAATTAATTCTCAAAAAAGGTAAAGCCAGCTTCGCTGAACCATTGTCAGACAGCCACGACAGAGAGAAGAAAAAAAGAGCGACCGACAATGACGCCTATCTTCATGTTTTAGGGATCACTGATGACACCGGAACTGTAATTCCCAAAATGGCGGATAAATACAGACAGATCAATAAATATCTGGAGATCCTGGAGTCTCTGATCAAAGAGGCGAATATGCCTGCTGAAATTAATATTGTCGATATGGGTTCCGGCAAAGGTTACCTGACTTTTGCCTTATATGATTACCTCCATAATAAGCTTGGCTTACATGTAAAAATTGTCGGGATAGACCTGAGGGAGGAATTGATTGAGCTTTGCAATAAAGCCAGCCGGCAATGCGGTTTTGAAAACTTAAGGTTCGAATGCAAATCCATTGAAGCCTATAAAAAAAACAGCATTGATATTTTAATTGCATTACACGCCTGCGACACTGCCACCGATGACGCTATACAAAAAGGCATTGCTTCCAATGCTTCATTAATAATTTGCGCGCCATGCTGTCACAAGCAAATCAGGCAACAATTGAAAGGGAAAGAACAGAAGAATCCAATATTGAAGTACGGCATTTTTAAAGAAAGATTATTCGAAATGGCCACTGATACTATTCGTGCTTTGATTATGGAGAAGAACCAATATGAAACGAAGATTTTCGAATTTGTTTCCAATGAACACACGAGAAAAAATATTATGCTCGCCGGTATCCGGTCCGCGAAAAAAGCGGACGAGAAAATAATCAATGAGCAGATCGATTCCATTAAAAAGGAATATGGAATTGAATTTCATTACCTGGAAAAGGCCATGGAGCAATTATAGTATGATCATTAAAAATCCCCGGCCAGCCGAAGCCAGACGGGGACTCATTAAGTATGTAAACACATCATTAACTGGCGGCACTGCCACTTACATTCACTCCCATAAAATCGCCCCAATAAGTATTCACATCTGCATAGTGCCCATTGGTTTCGGGCCAATGTCTCTTGTTAAAA
>DATMOV010000132.1:0-5839 GCA_035568055.1 Cytophagaceae bacterium | reverse complement strand
TGTATAGCCTCTATAAAAAAGGACGCACGACCACTCATGAGATAGGCCACTACTTTGGCCTGTTCCATATTTGGGGTGATGCGTATTGCGGTGATGACTATTGCAATGATACTCCTGTGGATGCACAACCAAATGAGACTGCGCAATGCCTCGACTCATCAAACTGCACAGGCACTTATACTACTGACCAGACAGAAAATTACCTGGACTATTCACCCGATGCCTGCATGAATATGTTCAGCAAAGACCAGATCCTGCGGATGCGCACAGCAGCAATCATAAGCCCTAAGAGAAAAGCGCTGCTGAACTCACCAGGCTGCTGCGGCTGCGGAACCCCGGAGTCAGCGTCTATTCCCTTCTTTGAAGGTTTTGAAAGCAGCGCATTTTTATCCAACGGGTGGACAATCACCAATCCGGATCTGTTGAATACCTGGACCAGGACAACTCCCGGAGCAGAAAGCTCTTACAGCATTTTTATTGAGAATGACAGCATATATTCTAAAACTCCTCCGAATAATAAATACTATGATTTTCTCACTACCCCTTTTATCAGCTTTAACAATACTATTTCGCCGTCTATGGAATTTGACCTGGCTTATGCTAAAGCAAGCAATTTAAAAACTGATAGCCTGGTGGTTTCGTACAGCATACTTTGTGATACAGTCTGGACTCCCGTACTTTCACTAAGCAATAATCAGCTTCCTACCACTGCAACAATCCAGGATATGTTCGTCCCGGCCAGCGCTGACTGGAAGCATTATAAAGTTAATCTTTCAGCCCTCGCCAATAAAAGATTTGTTAAGCTCAGGTTTGAAGATTATTCCAAAGGAGGAAATAATCTTTACCTGGACAACGTAAATATTTATTCAAACTCCGACCATCTTCAGGTAAGCATCTATCCAAATCCTTCTTCATCTACTATTAATATTGAGGTTGGTCTTCCATCAAAGGAAGATGTAAGCATTGAAGTCTTCGATTTACTTGGCAGGATTTTGCTGAAACAGACTGTTACAAATACCAATAATTTTTTAAGCAGTATGGATATTTCAGGTTTGTCTGATGGTATTTACCTGGTAAGGGTAATCGCTAACAAACAAAAAGTGGTAAAGAAATTACAGGTTTACCATTGATATGATCATCGCCTGGACATTATTCCCATTTGTCAGATTTCTCGCGGCCTTTATTTCCGGCATCCTCTGCTATATTTATTTCAGGCCGGCATACGATTTCCTGCCGGCAATAATAAGCATAACCGTTTTGTATACGATTGTTTTCTTATTCTCAAGGGGCAAAGTCATCATGCATATTTTCAGGCCATGGCTTGGCTTCCTCGGACTTACTATTTTATTTCTCTGTGGCTGTCATATATCTCAAGAGAACGATCAAGCATTGAATACCGACCATTTTGGAAAGCATTTAGGAGACATCGAATATTATTGTGGAGTCGTGATCAATGATCCTGAAGAAAAAGAGAAAACTTATAAAACCGTGATAGCGCTTGAGGATATCAAGACTAAATCAGGATGGAAAAAGACATCGGGAAAAGTATATTTATACCTGAAAAAAGAAAACGCAAGCCTGCCACAATATGGCGATGTGGTATTGGTGAAGGACGCTCCGCAGTTGGTTTCTCCGCCTGGCAATCCGGGAGAATTTGATTACCAGGCTTATCTTGCACGGCAAAATATTTTCCACCAGCATTTTATTAAAGAAGAGGACTTCAAAATAACCGGACATACAGAACCGAATCCGATACTGGCATGGTCAATATCTTTAAGAAGAAAATCAGATGCTATACTGAAAAAATATATTCCTTCGGAAAGTGAATATAAGATCGCGTCTGCGCTGGTGCTTGGAATCCGCAATAGCCTGGACAATGAGATACGAAGCGCTTACAATAATACCGGCACCATGCACATATTAGCCGTCTCCGGCCTGCACATTGTTTTAATTTTTCAAATACTTAGCCTGATATTTTCCCCTTTCAAAAAAATAAAATATTCCGAAATATTTCTTCCTGTAATTCTCATCAGCCTGCTCTGGTTTTATGCGATGATCACCGGCTTATCGGCATCTGTGCTGAGAGCGGTAACCATGTTCACATTCGTGATCATAGCCAAAGCGATCAACAGGAACAGCAATATTTATAATACACTTGCGCTGTCGGCTTTTATGCTATTGCTCATCGACCCGATGCTGATTATGGATGTAGGCTTCCAGCTTTCATACATCGCTGTACTTGGCATCGTGTATCTGCATCCAAAAATTTATCAATCCATAGATTTCAAAAATTCAATCGTGGAAAAAGCCTGGGAGTATACCAGCCTCTCCCTGGCTGCACAGCTCGCGACATTCCCGCTGGGATTGCTCTATTTTCACCAATTTCCGGTTTATTTTTTAATATCCAATTATCTCCTCATCCCGGTTTCCTTTCTGGCCTTATACTTCGGACTGGCATTGCTTGCGGTAGGCTGGATTCCTATAGCAGCGACAGTCCTGGGATATTTACTGGATAAAATAATCTGGCTCATGAATGCAATTGTATACACTATTGAAAAACTTCCACTGGCGCTAATTGATGGAATTCAAATCAGCCAGACACAAATGATCCTGATCTATACCGCCATTGTTTTTGTTCTTACTTTCTTATACTTCAAAAAGCTAAAATACCTGAGTGTCGCTTTTTTCTCTGTCATGCTGTTTTCATCTTTCAGCCTGATCAAAATATCTGAACAGAAGAAGAATATCAGTCTTGCCATTTATAATATTAAAGGCCACACGGCTATCGCGTTGATCGAGGGACAAAAGGCGACCTTACTATTGGATTCGGGCTTATATGATTCCCCTTCCAAAATCAATTATCATATACAGGGCCATTTGACGATGAAGGGTTGCACCAAAATCAATAAGCAAGCTCTTAACGAGCTCCGTCCCGATATACATCATCTTAAATATTCCGGTGGCATGCTGATCATCTGGCAGGGGAAAAGAATATTTATCACAAACAAAAAATCTTATGCCCGCCTAAAAATCAGCGCTGACATCGCGATCATTGGCAAAGATGTGTTTAAGAATACATCGGAAGCGCTGGAATATCTGGACTGTCAAAACATCATATTTGATTCATCGAATCGCAGACAAAATCCGGCTTTTACCGAATTCAACTATTAATTCACAAATACATGGAAATGATAAAATATCATATCAGAGAAAGGATCGCTTACATTACTTTGTCACGTCCGGAAAAAAGAAACGCCTTAAATGCTGAGCTGGTCAGCCAGCTGAAAAACGCTTTCAAAAAAGCTGAAAATGATACTTCAGTAAAAGTAGTGGTGCTAAATGCCGATGGAGATGTATTTTGCGCGGGCGCCGACCTTGAATATCTGCAGCAGCTACAAAAAAATTCTTACGAAGAAAACAGACAGGATTCTGCAAACCTTGCGGAGCTCTTCAACATCATTTATACATTGAAAAAAGTCGTCATTGCAGAGATCAATGGCCACGCAATAGCAGGAGGATGCGGCATGGCTGCAGTATGTGATATTTCTTTCGCGGTGCCTGAAGCAAATTTCGGCTATACAGAAGTTAAGATCGGATTTATTCCGGCTATCGTCATGGTATTTTTACTCAGGAAAACGGGAGAAGGAAAAACAAAAGAGCTGATGCTCTCAGGAAATCTGATCAATGCACAAACCGCCAAAGAATACGGGCTGATAAATTTTATCGCCGCCAAAGAAAAATTGGCGGAAGAAGTATATGAATATGCAAGCAAGCTGTGTCATGAAAATTCCTCACAATCTATGGAACTGACGAAAACCATGATGGTCGCTCTGCAGGAAAAAAACTTAAATGATGCCCTGAGTTTTGCAGCAACAATGAATGCGGAAGCCAGGGGAACTGAAGATTGCAAAAAAGGAATTAGCGCTTTTCTGAATAAGCAAAAAATAAAATGGTAGTGGTCAGATCTTATAGAGGTTGATCGAGCTTTTCTTACCCAACATTCCTTTCCTTCCCACTATGATCAGCTTATCTTCCCACCATAAGCTATATTGCCTGATGAGGGTAAGCTTCTCATCATTCTGCAACGGTATATCCCTCAATTTATTTCCATTAAATGCGTCCCATTCCACCAGGTTGATTACAGTATAAATGCCTGCTGAATTATCGGAAGAAGCATAAACCATTCTGATTGTATTTTCAGAACTGTTGTCCAGCGAAAAGGATCCGGTTGAAAATCCTGAAATAATATCTGTATTCTGTGATTTCATGTAAAAATTTTCCCACATGATCTCATCTTCATTGTTAAAAGAAAAGAAAATAACACCTTCAATATGTATGCGAACATCCCTCTCCATCCAATTGCTATGTTCGTTTATAGCTTCCGCATCGTATTCATACCCAGGACCGTTGATTTCTTTCTTTTCCAGCACCAATATGATCTTCTCATATTGATTCAGTATAAAGTCAGTGATCTCATAATTCAGCCAGTTTTCTTCCGCTTTCTTGCTTGAGTGCCTAGTCGCATTTATTGTTTGTTTAAGCCCCTCGGATAGTTCATAAAAATTGATCTTTTCAACAAGACTGGATACGAAATTAAATTTGGAATACATCACACCGACAAGCTTTCCATTGTTGGTATTGATATTAGCGACATATACAATGTCATCACCAAAAATCTGAACTCGCAGGCTTTCACGGTTACTGCTTGAATACTGGATATCCAGAAGCTTAATTTCTTTGGTTTTAATAACGTATTTTATAATAACCATCCTTCCGAGACGGTCAACATTTACAATAAAAATCTCACCCTTGTTATTTGGAAAAATACCGTAGTTGATAAAATTATTATCAATGGACACCATGGCACTATCGATCACATTAAATTCTTTGTCATAAATCTTAACCTTAGCCAGGAGGTTCTTTTGTCCGTAATCATAGATATAGGAAAGGATCTTGCTGCTGTCGGGAGAAAATTTTACATCATACTGATATTGAAGTGGGGTAACATAATTTTTAGTAAGAGAGGAGCCTATGGCATTATGAAAAGATTGCTTAACTGCTCCTTTATATTTAATTCCAACCCAGTCTGTTATTTTGAGCTTATCAAGTACTTTATCCCATTGCTTTGCACCTGTCGCAGGATCAAAGGCATAAGCTTTAAAGGTACTAAGCTTAATATCCGTCTTGTGAATCACTGATAACAATATCAATTCCTTTCCATTAAAATACAGATCTTCATAATCTTCATTTTCCTGGGCAGTGAGAGGGATTTTAAAAAGTGGTTTCAGAGCAAGATCAAACTTTTCAAGCATGAAGTCAGAAGGGCCTAAATATGATCCACGCACTTTTGTAATAGTTACGAACTCATTGGCAGAAATTTTAACGGCCTCCTGCTTATCATCAGGTTCGAGATAGGTAGTGCCGGTTGAAAAAGGCGCGGTAGCCTGTAGCACTTGAGCGGCGGCGAAATCACAAATCAAAACAAATAATACTGCGAAAATAAATCTCATCTCTTATTCTACTTTCTTTAATGTTCTATTTAAAGCTGACTTTAAATATAATTATATTCTGATAATCTGTTTTAAATTTTAAGCTGACTTAAGCCGATCGGCTTAAATATGTTTTACGAAAAAAAGAAGTTAAAAGTTATTATTTGACTATAAAGTATTTAGTAAATCCAGAATGGCTTGATAAACCTTCGCTCTTTCTTCCTTCGTGATGATATAAGGAGGCAAAAAGTAAATAACATTACCAAGCGGCCTTAACAATATGTCACGTTTCATAAAAAAATCATAAGAGTAATCACGCAAATTATTAAAATATCCTGTTTGTCCGGAAG
>DATMOV010000131.1:0-3792 GCA_035568055.1 Cytophagaceae bacterium | reverse complement strand
ATCAACATACTTTGCCAGGAAATCATCAGCAATTTCTTTGGGAAAAATCGGGTCGGCGTGAAAGCGGTCATAATCGTTTCTCATGAGTGATGCTATCTTACGCAGATCCGGAATATCTTCCTGTTTGGCTTGTCGCACTTCAAATCTGTTATAATGATAGTTGTCTAATGAATTATTGAAATATGTTAGTCGGGTTTCTGTAAGCTTAAATCCGGCTCGCGTTAAAGCCTGCATTAAAATATTATCTTCGGAAGGGATTTCAATAAATATATATTCTGCTTTAATAGCGACTAATTCTTTATTGAATTCCAGACAAGCTTGCTTTAATATCTCAAAGGGACAGTCGAAAAGAACGTAATGCAATTTATATGTTTGCAATAAAAAAAAATCTGTGTCCCAGGCTAAAAACCGGATAAAAAAATGAACTTCATACTTATCAACCCTGATCGTGATTATCTTATGTTCATTGGAGCATGCAGCCCATTTATGAATTTTGTCAATTTCAATCTGAACTAATTTCTCCTCCTTGATTTCCCTGATAAAATTATACTGCGAATAATAGTATAGATTTTCTTTCCTGGAATTTATTAATTGGGAGATTGATTGGTCCATGATTTAGGTTGATACTAACTAATTATTCAGGTTAAATTGAATTTGTTTTCTTAAACTCTTCATAATCCCTGATATAATCCTTTTCATCATAAGGCATAGAAGCCAGGCTCATCATGACTGCATTATGAGAGAATTGAATAACATGCCAGTACATTGGAGGTATATAAAGTCCCACGTTAGGATTCTCCAGAATCTGAACGGTTGTTTCACCTTCTACATTTTCATTGGTGACAATCAGCTTTCCGGCAACGGGCACAAGTATTTGCTCAAGCTTATAATGCGCATGTCTCCCACGTGTAACCATCTGCGGAGTATAGTAGCTCCAGAAAACTCTCTTTACATCAAATGGAATATTCTTGGAACCTTCTACCGCAGTAAGATATCCGATCTCTGGAGAACCTATTGACTTGAAATCTATTAAATGTGGTTTAAATTCTTTACCCATAGGTCAGGCGCTGGCTAATTTTTCACTCACTTCCATATAAACCTTTGCAATGCCTTCTTTTAAAGAGATTTTATGCTTCCATCCCAAGGAATGAAGACGTGAAACATCCATGATCTTTCGTGGAGTGCCATCGGGCTTTGAGGAATCGAATTTAAGCTCCCCATTATAACCAGCAATTTCTTTGATGAGAAAAACCAGATCTTTTATAGATATATCTTCTCCAACTCCAATATTTACAAATCCTTCTCCATTGTAATTCATCATTAAAAAATAGCATGCATCAGCAAGATCATCTACATGTAAAAATTCTCTTTTGGGTGTGCCGGTCCCCCATACTTCAACCGTTGGAGAATTTTCCATTTTAGCTATATGGATTTTTCTAAGGAGTGCAGGAAGCACATGTGAATTACTGAGGTCGTAATTATCGTTAGGTCCATACAAATTGGTAGGCATAGCAGAAATATAATTGCAGCTATACTGTCTGCGGTATGACTCGACCATTTTAATCCCGGAGATTTTGGCAATGGCATAGGGTTCATTCGTTTCTTCCAGTTTTCCCGAGAGTAGGCTATCTTCTTTCAAAGGTTGGGGAGCCATTTTCGGATAAATGCATGAAGATCCAAGAAATAAAAGTTTCTTAACCCCATTCAAATATGAGTGATGGATCAGGTTATTCTGAATCATCATGTTCTCATAAAGGAATTGTGCCCGGTAAATATTGTTTGCATTGATACCTCCCACTCTTGCTGCAGCCATAAATACATATTCGGGTTTTTCCTGAATGTAAAAATCGCGAACCAATGCCTGCTCTCTCAGATCTAGCTCTTTGGATGATTTTAATACAAAGTTCGAATATCCTTCTTTTTTCAGACGACGCAAAATAGCGGAACCTACCATTCCATTATGACCTGCAATATATATTTTAGCTTCTTTTTCCATATTATTCGTGATAGTTCATTATAGGATGACCTCCTTGTTTAAGAAACTCATCTCTTCTGAACAACTCTACATCTGAGGTGACCATATCTTTTACCAGCGCCTTCAGATCATACTTAGGCTTCCACTTAAGTTTTCTGTTGGCTTTGGATGGATCGCCTATCAGAAGTTCTACCTCTGTCAGACGGAAATATGCATGATCTACAGCCACTACAACCTGCCCTTTTTTAAGCTGGTAAGCCGGGTTCTTGCAGGATTTAACAATGGCAGTTTCTTTCACACCCTTTCCTTTAAATTCCAGTTCAATGCCAACCTCTTTAAATGCCATGGCGACAAAATCTCTTACCTTCGTTGTTATGCCTGTAGCAATGACGAAATCCTCGGGAGTTTTTTGCTGTAGCATTAGCCACATGGCTTCTACATAATCTTTTGCATGGCCCCAGTCTCTTTTAGCATCCATGTTTCCAAGGAATAATTTTTCCTGAAGCCCTAGAGCGATTCGAGCAACTCCCCGGGTGATCTTACGTGTAACAAAAGTTTCTCCTCTTAATGGAGATTCGTGATTAAAAAGAATTCCATTGACTGCGAACATTTTATACGCTTCTCTGTAATTTACTGTGATCCAGTAAGCATATAACTTAGCTACGGCATAAGGAGAGCGCGGGTAAAAAGGGGTTTTTTCTGATTGAGGCACTTGCTGTACTAATCCATATAACTCAGAAGTCGAGGCCTGATAGATTCTGGTTTTCTTAACCATATTGAGCAATCTTACAGCTTCAAGAATTCTCAATGTTCCTATGCCATCTACATTAGCCGTGTATTCAGGAGTTTCAAAACTCACCTTCACATGCGACATAGCACCAAGATTATAAATTTCATCGGGTTGTACTTCCTGAATGATCCGGATTATGTTAGTAGAATCAGAAAGGTCGCCATAATGAAGCTTGAACTTTACATTCTTCTCATGAGGATCTTTGTATAAGTGATCTATCCTGTCTGTATTAAATAAAGAGCTTCTTCTTTTGATGCCATGCACCTCATATCCTTTATTTAAAAGAAAACTTGCAAGATAAGCTCCATCCTGCCCTGTGACTCCTGTTATTAAAGCTATTTTCATTGAATAATTTTTTTTTGTAACTACTAAATTAAGAATTAATTTTTAATATATTTTTTCCACCAATACTGGAACACAACCAGGCTCCAGATATGTGCATGAGAATCTTCCGGATTGGATGAGTACAATTTAGCTTTGATCTTTTTGATCTCTTCCATATTAAATATCCCTTGTTCCAGTATTAGCTTCTCGTCAAGCATCTCCTCTATCCATGATCTCAGTTCCCTGCGCATCCATTTCAACAAAGGTACTTCAAATCCGTGCTTGGGCCTGTTGTATAATTCAGCAGGCAAAATGTCCCTGAAAGAATCCTGTACTATTTTCTTTTTCATCTTCGCATCTATTTTAGAATTCAGTGGGAGTGAAAAAGCAAAATCTACCACCCGGTGATCCAGAAAAGGAACGCGCACTTCAAGGCCATTGGCCATAGACATCATGTCGACTTTAAAGAGCATATCATTGGCCAGCACCAGATCGACGTCCGTCCGAAGCAGTTCGTTCATATCTCCATTGGGAGTAAAATGTTTCAGGATATTTTTTTTTCTGGTATTATATTCGCCATTTATAAAAAGCTCCTTGGATTTGGCAGATAATAAATTCAATGCCTGATCTTCGCCAGCAAAGGAGCACCAGTGCCAATACCTTTCTTTATTACCTAAGCCTGCTCCTTCGGCCAACTTGTATA
>DATMOV010000130.1:0-16385 GCA_035568055.1 Cytophagaceae bacterium | reverse complement strand
TCTATTCTGTTGCCTTTTGAGGAGTCATAAATTTTTGTTTTCTTTGATAACCCTTTCACATGAGAATGGTCCGCGATAAGATCATTTCCTTCTCCTCCGAATATTTCGACCTCTATACCATCCTTCACAATGCCGGTCAGGGTAATCTGGTCATTGCCTTTTAGCGTAAAAATTTTTATTGTCTCTGTTTCCTCTGTTAAGAATATTCTTGAATACATGAGGATCTCGTTTTCGTTGAATATTTTTACTGATGTTTGATTATCATCTATGCGAATTATCTGTACTGTTTCGATCATATCAGTTCCGGTTATTATAGCGTCTTTTGCAATAAGTTTGTAAAATTTTTCCGCCGCCTCAGTCAAATGATCTCTGCGGACTTTCAGCTTGGAGATAATTTCCGAACCGGTTTTTCGATATAGTTCCTCAGGCCATATTCCGATTGCCTCTTCTATTGCGCGGTCGCTGAGATTGGCTTTAAGGCTATCGGCTATGCTGAGTATATCCTGTTTTGTGAGCGAGTTTAAAAGTAAATGGTCAATATAACGTCCGTTCTTTTCTAGTCCCTGCATATTGTCATATCTGTAGTCAAAAGTTTGAAGCTTATGATTAATCTTACTCGAGATAAAGGTAATGATACCGCTATCATTAAATTTGCAGAATGCCATATCCCTGTCTCTTGCAATTGGCTTATAATATAATAATCCATCATGACGATATTCTGCCCATTTCCATTGGTCAGTATGCCTGTCCCAATCACCGATCCATAAATCAAATATACGTGCCCTGGCGAGCATTCGTTCATCGATTTTTACGTTCTGTTGTTTGTAATATTTTGCCAGCATGAGCTCACTTCCGATAATGTCATCTGCGTAGTTGAAAAGTTCGTTACCCGCCCAACTTGAATCCGGAAACTCTTCAAACAAAACGACCCGGCCTTCAAATTCTTTGGCATATTGTCCAAAGCGTTCATCATAAGGAATAAAATATAATACAGGATTTGTATGGAACAATCCTGCAGCCTCCGACAGCTTTGGAATTACCAGCGCCGCATAGGGATGCATCGCTGAAGTCTGATCCCTGAAAATATTTTCTGCAAATGTTTTCTGTAATAGGGGAGGTAAGCTTTTAGTGGGATTCTTATCAATAGATCTTAGTACATATTTTTTTTTGTCTTTGTCGGCAAGCTTAAGGCTCAAGGTCTGAAATCCTCCACCTTTTTTATGAACTTTCAACCCACTATTTACGGAACCTATGTCGAATACTTTAACCTCTATAGGGAGAGCCCATAGATCCCGGTAATGCTTTCCATAAAAGAAATTATGCAAAGCGCCATGTTGGTAATGAGTTCCCGCCGCTATGGTAATACAGCTATCCTTATAAGATACATTTGATTCAGTAAGAGAATCATTCGAAATGGAATCATTGAGAGGCAGAACGGAATGTTGTTTAGGGTATTCTTCGCTTTTAAACGCGAGTGTGTAACCTATGGTGAAAACCAGGAAACTAAAGATTAAAAAAAAAACTCTAATACAGGCCCTCACCATAAATTCTTTGTATTTCTGTAATTGTTATCTGGATAACTGTTTAGAAAAGATTATTGTTTGTGCAGCAGGATTTTATTATTAAGAGTAATATTTTTTGTGGAGGCAAACAAAGGGAATTAAACAGATGTTATCTTATTAATAGAAAGAATTATGTGGGGGATAGATGATAAAATTATGAAATTTAAATCAACGTATGTAGCGATATATTGCACGGTCATGTTTTGTTTTTGTATACCGAATTTTTCAAATGCACAGACTCAGTTTACAAGCAGTATTGACAAAAGAAAGAAGTCGATGCTTCCAAAGTTTTCTTATCAGACTTTGGACGAAAGAAAATTTACCAATGAAAATCTTGATAAGAACATGCGTCTGCTGATCATATATTTCAATCCTTTATGTGAGGTTTGCCAGAGAGAAACCGCCGATATTATTGACAATATTAATTTTTTTCAGGATATCCAGATCGTAATGGTGAGTCCGGCACATAAAGAAGATGTAAACAAGTTTGTAAAGAAGTTTAAAATCAATAATTATCATCAGATCACAGTGCTTCATGACAAGGATGATGTTTTTTACAAGCAATTCGGAGCAATAGGGTATCCAACTTTATATCTTTATAATAAGAAGAAAGAGCTTATCGAAAATTATGATACTGAAGTGCAGTTTGAAGATATCAAAGATTCATTCGGTGCAGAAGTAGCTTCGGGAAAATGAACTGACATAGCCGGCAATAAAAAAACTCCTCAATTGAGGAGTTTTTTTATTGCCGGCTATTATTTCTTTAAAATACATTGGTTATTTTATACTCTCCATCACGGAAGTTAAATTTATCACCTTTCTGTTTTCCTGCCAACGACTGATATAATGGGGTCATGGTAGAGATAGCCATGTAATTTTTTCCATCGTGCTCAATTTCACCAAGACTTGCGCTGATGAAATAATTCTGAAGCGTAGTGCAAACTATGGCACCAAGTTTAACATGATCGATCAAGGGAACTATTGAAATTCTTTTTAAAAGCCCAAGGCCGTCAATACCTTCAGCCACCTGCCTTGCATGCATATCTCTGGCGATTTGCATTGATTCCCTGAAGGAATCAAACTTTTCTTCGGTACTTCCTTTTTCCTCATTAGCGCTTTCCTGTGCTTCGTCCATTGCTTTTTTGGCAGTGTTAACAACATTTGTCTGCATTTCAATGCATTTGTTCAGCACATCTTTCTTTATCGCAATATAACGGTCGTCTTCCGGAGTGACCTTTCTTTCACTGGGAGGAGGGGGTAAACTTGGTTTTGAATTATTAGGATTTGGCATATACCCAGGCTTGGCAGTAATAGGTGGAGTATAATTTTTTCCTATAGAATTATCAATTACTGGTTTTGGATGATGCTCAACATGTTTAACTATCTTTTTAACTTTTGACCTGCGGGAAAAAGTTTTCTCTGGTTTAGAGAGCGAAGCTGGTGCTGCGGCATTCACCGCTTTTTTTACAACTTTAACGACAGCCTTTACCACTTTCTTTACAGGGCTGATTTTTTTTGCTACAGACTTTTTAATCGCAGCCTTTTTAGCTTTAGCAACTACCTTTTTTATTGGCTTAGAAGGAGTTTTTTTCTTAATAGTAACTGGCTTTTTAGCAGCTTTCTTAACAGCGACTACTTTTTTAACAGGCGCAGCCTTTTTCTTCGGTGCCGGTTTTTTATTTGCTATAGTCTTCTTAGATGCCGGTTTTTTCTTCGCTGGTGCCTTTTTTGAAGCTTTAGCTTTAGGAGATGATTTCTTTTTAGCCATTCTTGTAAGATTTAGTTATTGAAAAAATAAAGTCTTCCGTTTTTTTCGTTTGCTAATTTAAATGGTTCATTTTTAATAATAAAGTAACCATCCAAATCTATATAATTTATGTTATGACAAATATTCATCGCTGAAGAAATTCCTAAGGTTGTTTCAATCATGCATCCGATCATAGTCTTTAAACCGTGTTTCCTGGCTTCATTTAGTATATTCAACCCATTAATATAGCCACCGGCTTTCATCAGTTTCATGTTAATGCCATGAAATTGCTGCGCTAATATATAAAAATTCCCTTCATTTGTTATAGATTCATCGGCCATTAACTCCAAGAGGCTATATTTTTTCAAATATATATATTCTTCGTTAAAATCCGCAGGGAGAGGTTGTTCAAGAAACTCAATGTTGTATTTTTTTAGAGATTCCGTGAATTGGATAAGATTTTCAACATCCCTCCATCCCTCATTAGCGTCCACTCTTAAAGGCAAAGGAGAACATTTGGCAACCTCCTTGATGATATCCAGACCTTCCGCACTATTAATCTTTATTTTCAGGCTTTTAAATCTTTTTAGTTGAAGTTTTTCAAGAAAGTCTTTAATAAGACCAGGCTCCATGATTGGAAGGGTATAGGAAGTATATATCGGGCCCGGAGCAGGTATTCCCAGGTATTCATACACAGGTTTATTGTTTTTTAAACTCATATAATGAATGAAAGAGGATTCTAAGCCAAATTGAAGAGAATGGCAGATTTTTAGGCTTTTAAACACCATTTGTAATTCCTGAAGAGAATTAAGGCCGGAAGGAATATTTTCAATAAAATTTTCAAACTGGGACTTAATAAGTTCCGGATCTTCGCCATAGCGAATATTCGGCGCGACCTCACCCATTCCTTTATAACCGTCTTTTTCCACTGAAACAAACAAGTTTGTCTTTTGCATGGATTCATTCCTGGAGATTTTCCAATTATAAATAAGATCCAGTTTCTTTTCTTCTATCGACCAGTTAAGCACTAAAAATAATAGCTTGATTCGGCTGTTAAATTAAAAACAAATATTAATTTTAGCTATTTATACCCTGTCACATATTACTAATATTATTTAAAACTGATGAAAATTGAAAAGAACAAGGTGGTTTCTATCGCCTACGAATTACAATCAACGGATAGCGCAGGCAAGAAGAAATCAATAGAAAAAGTCGATAAGGACCACCCGATGGTTTTTCTTTTTGGCTCAAGCGGGCTGCCGGAAAAATTTGAAGAAAGCCTCGATGGTATGAAAGAGGGAGATACCTTTGATTTTATAGTGGAATCTGACGAAGCTTATGGAGACATTGAAAAGGAAGCCATTGTTAAAATTCCGGTGGATACCTTTAAAGTAGACGGAAAATTCGATATTAAAAATTTCCCGATAGGTAAACTTGTTCCTATGTCAGATCAGGATGGGAACATGCTGAGAGGTAAGGTACTTGAAGTTACCGCTGATGCTATCAAAATGGATTTTAATCACCCACTGGCTGGCATGGACTTGTATTTTACCGGCAAAGTGATCAATATAAGGGAAGCTACACAGGATGAAATATCCCACGGCCATGTTCACGGTCCGGATGGCCATCATCATTAATCTACCTCCCTCTTCCTTCTCCCTTTTTAAGAAGGGGGAAGGTATACTTTGCAGTTTAAAATCCCGTTATCGTGCTGAGATGCTTTCCAAATTTTATATCCTACTTGTATTAAGCATTACCTGTTTTCCCTCATTCGCCCAGGATCCGCAATTTTCTCAATATTATAATGCCCCATTATATTTAAATCCCGCCTTTGCGGGTACCGCGCAACATACGCGTGCAGGTGTTAATTTTCGCACTCAGTGGACAAGTGTTTCGGCACCTTACCAAACTTATTCGGCTTTTATAGATCATAATTTTGAGCCTAAAAAAATGGGTCTTGGCTTTATGCTGATGAGAGACCGTCAGGGCACACAAAAGCTTAGCTATACCAGCGCCACAGCATTTTATTCCTACCAGTTAAATATAAATGATAAGCTTACATTCAGGCCGGGCCTTTCGGCTGGCATTGCCATCAGGGATGCCAATTACAATAATTACACTTTCGGTGACCAGCTGAATAGTAATGGAAACACCGGTGCTGCATCTACAGATCCTTATTCCAGCCTTAACAGTAAGATCGCTTATCCGGACTTTGGTACCGGAGGATTATTGTATTCAAAAAGATTCTGGATTGGAGTATCGGCAAGTCATATTAACAGGCCCAGTCAGTCATTCAACCATTCTGGATATCATTTACCGGTTAAAACTTCTGTGCATGGCGGGTATAAATTTTACCTCGATCCTGTAAATAAATCAGGGTATAATGAAAGAAGCATTACGCCGTCTTTTAATTTTCGCTCCCAGGGTAAATATGACCAGCTTGACCTGGGTGTGAATATTACTTATGACCCAATTATGTTCGGATTGTGGTATAGAGGAATTCCTCTGAAACATTATCTTCCCGGCTTTAACAATAATGAAGCGCTGGTGTTCATGGCAGGGATGCATTATAACAAATTAAGTATAGGGTACAGTTATGATTTTACCATTTCAAAGCTCACACCATCAAGCGGGGGTTCTCATGAGCTTTCCCTGGTTTATGAATGGGCATATCCATACCGCAAAAAAATAGGAAGGCCGCTTCCTTGTCCGAAATTTTATAATCATTAAAAATGAATTCATCTAAAGAAGAACTTGAGCGGCTTCTTGTCATACTTTCAATAGAGCAGGAAGAGGACAGGCTGCAATACAAGGAGAAAGTCTTGAAATCTTCCCTTGCCGAAAGAAAAAGGCTTGGCGTAAGCTGGTATCCAATCGTCATCAAAGAATCTTTTTATGGGATGGGCGAAAGGCTGATCCTTGAAATTGAAAGGCCAACCAATCAGAATATTTCGCATCAGTTCAACACCGGAAAAGTAGCGTCTCTGTTCAGTAACTATCATCATGAAGGTGCTGATAATCCTTGTATATCCGGCGTAATCATGGTTGGTCGTCCCAACAGCATTAAGCTAAGTCTTTTTGTTGATGAGCTTCCGGATTGGGCAGAAACCGGTAAGCTTGGGCTGGACTTGCTCTTTGATGAAACAAGTTATAAGGAAATGGACCTAGCTATAAACCGCGTGATCAAAGCGAAAAATAACAGGACAGCGCAACTGAGGGAAATTCTTTTAGGTTTTGAGGAAGCTACTTTTAAGCCACTGAAAGAAAAAGTTGTCATTGATGGATTGAATGACTCTCAGAATAAAGCGGTCAATAATATTCTGGAGGCCCAGGATGTTGCCATCATACATGGCCCGCCAGGTACAGGAAAAACTACCACACTGATCAAAGCCATTCAGGAAGTATTGAAGAATGAGACGCAGGTACTCGTTTGCGCACCAAGTAACACTGCTGTGGACCTGCTCACAGAAAAGTTAGCCGAAGCCGGAGTGAATGTGGTGAGATTCGGGAATCCTTCAAGGGTCAGTGAGAATTTACTTTCGCACACTTTAGATGTGATGCTGACCGAACATAAGGATTTTAAGCAGATCAAAGAGCTCAAAAAAAGGGCGAATGAATTTAAGAATATGGGCCATAAGTATAAAAGAAACTTTGGCAGAGAAGAGCGTGCGCAGCGTAAAGCGATTTTTGATGAGGCGCGAAAGCTACAGGGGGAGGCGGATAAGATAGAGGATTATATAGTGGCGGATATTATTGATAAAGCACAGGTGCTCACCTGTACGCTGGTAGGCTCCGCCAATCGCTATATCCGCGATAAGCAATATCATACAGTATTTATTGATGAAGCGGCACAAGCGCTGGAGCCGGCCAGCTGGATCCCTATTGCCAAAGCCGATCGGGTTATTTTTGCCGGTGACCATTGTCAGCTTCCGCCTACGGTAAAATCATATGAAGCTGAGAAAGCCGGGTTAAGTATCACACTTTTTGAAAAAACCATACAAAGGCAGAAGGCTGATGTTATGCTCGAAATTCAATACAGAATGAATGAGCATATCATGAATTTTTCCGGACAAAAATTTTACAAAGGATTGCTGAAAGCTCATGAACATGTAAAAAATATAGTGCTTGCAAATGTGGAGAATGAATTACTAAGCAAACCTGTAGAGTTTATTGATACAGCAGGCTGCGGTTATGCAGAGCAGTTTGAAAAAGAAACCCTCAGTACCTATAATCCCGAAGAAGCATTGCTACTCTTCAAGCATCTTTCCATGTTGCTGGAAAATATGCAGAATGAAAACATCCCCATTCATCATTTAAAGATCGGGATCATCTCTCCATATAAGGCGCAGATCAATTTCATGAAAGAAAAGATCCTGGATTTTCCTTTATTGAAAGACCTGAAAAATATTTCGGTCAATACTGTTGATGGCTTTCAGGGACAGGAGCGTGACATCATTTATATAAGTCTGGTAAGGTCCAATGAAAATGGAGAGATAGGTTTTCTGTCCGATATACGACGCATGAACGTGGCCATCACCAGGGCAAAGATAAAACTGGTAGTCATTGGCGATACAGCGACACTCGCCCAACATTCTTTTTATAGCGATTTCCTGAAATATGCGGAATCGATTGGAGGATATAAGAGTGCGTGGGAGTTTATTAGTTAGTTGTTGGTTGATGGTTGTTAAAATATCAAAAATTTCGTAAACTCTAAAAATGACATTAGTCCATCACTAGCCCACCACTTAAGTGGTGGGCTAGTGATGGGTAACAGGTTCAATAACTAACAATAGCCGTATCTTACTATTACCAGACCAACAATAAACAACTATCAATTAACAACTATATGAAACTTGGAAAATATCGTCATTACAAAGGAAAGAATTACGAAGTACTCGGAGTGGCGCGGCATAGTGAAACGCTGGAGGAAATAGTGGTTTATAAAGCGCTTTATGAATCTGAATTTGGTTTAGATACTTTGTGGGTTAGACCAAAGATTATGTTTCAGGAAAAAGTTATTCATGATGGGAGGGAAGTGGATCGATTTGAATTTATTGGCTGAAAAAGTCAATAGTTGACAGAAGTCATTATTAAGTGGGATTATAGTAAGTCACCAATTCGGATTAAAAAAATAACATTAGCGTATCTCTGGCCCACCACTTAAGTGGTGGGCCAGAGATGGCGGAGGAAATAGCAAGTCATCTCCGATGATCATCCCGGTAAAACTTTAACACCTATACAGTTTCGCACATTAACACTTAATTTTTTATCTTGCATCTATGGTTCTGAACTACATCTGGGTAGCGCTTTTTTTGATTGGTTTTGTTGTGTCGATTGGCAGGTTCATATTCCCACCCATCGCCAATCTTTTTGGCTTTGATGCTGGTTCTATAGATTACAGCGTTTTTCCAACAATTGTTCAGGGCACTTTTATCGAATCAAAAAAAGGATTTGAATTTGCTTTAGGCCTTACGGCTACATTAACTCTTTGGCTTGGATTAATGAAGGTAGGAGAGAAGTCGGGCATTATTGATAAAGTTGCGCACATGATCAAACCTTTTTTTAAACGAATATTCCCAAGCATCCCTTCGGATCATCCGGTGAACGGACATATATTTATGAATTTTTCTGCCAATATGCTTGGCCTGGATAATGCCGCTACACCCATGGGACTTAAGGCCATGCAGGGTATGCAGGAGCTGAATCCTGATAAGGAAACAGCTTCTGATGCGCAGATCATGTTCCTTACTTTAAATGCTTCAGGCCTGACTTTGATACCCGTGAGCATTATGGCAGCGAGAGCGGCGGCGCACGCCCCTGATCCTTCAGATGTGTTTATTCCGATTTTGATCTCGACTTTTTTTTCTACGATGGCAGGCTTGCTGGCCGTTTCAATTTATCAGCGAATTAATTTACTGAATAAAGTCGTTTTATTAACACTGTTCAGTGTAAGCTTATTTATCGCGGGTATCCTTTGGTTTTTTTCGTACATCAGAAATAACTTTCCGGAACCTGATAAAAAGATCGAGTTGATATCTTCGGTCGGAAGCAACTTTATACTTTTTCTGGTCATCATATTTTTTATTGGGTATGGATTTTATAAAAAGATCAATGTGTATGATGCCTTTATTGAGGGAGCGAAAGAAGGCTTTGAAACAGCCATCAGAATTATTCCATATATCATTGCAATTTTAGTAGCTGTTGGTATTTTTCGTGACTCAGGAGCGATGTCATATCTTATGAATGGACTGACTTCTTTATTCATTAACATGGGAGTCAATGCTGATTTTATTCCGGCTCTTCCTACTGCCATTATGAAACCCCTGAGCGGAAGCGGTGCAAGAGGCATGATGGTTAGCACCATGGAAACTTATGGCGTTGTTTCTTTTCCCGGAAGACTGGCTTGTGTTTTTCAGGGTGCAGCGGATACTACCTTTTATATTCTTACTGTTTATTTTGGATATGTAGGGGTTAAGAATAGCCGGTATGCACTGAAAACCTGTTTGATCGCTGATGCTGCCGGAGCTATAGCCGCCATCTGGGTCGCTTATATTTTCTTCCACTAAATTTTTGCTTTAAGCTTTAAACTTTCATCATGGCAAAGCTTCCAAAAAAATTCTACACCCGTGAAGATGTAATTGGCGTAAGCAAAGAACTGCTCGGCAAATTTATTTATACAGACATAGGGGGTAAGCTTACCGGCGGAATGATCGTTGAAACAGAGGCTTATCACGGGGCCGAAGACAGGGCATCACATGCCTTTGGTAACCGCAAAACTCCGCGTACCGAACCATTCTTCAAAGAAGGAGGTATAAGCTATGTTTATCTATGTTATGGAATTCACTACCTCTTTAACATTATCACCAATAAGAAAGATGTTCCTCATGCGATTCTCATTCGGGCTATTGAACCTACCGAAGGAGTTGAAACTATGTTGCACAGAAGAAGGATGACCAAACCTCTCTACAATCTTACTGCCGGCCCGGGTGCTATGAGCATGGCGCTTGGTATTACTACAAAGCATAATGCGGTAAATCTACAAGGTAATATAATCTGGCTGGAAGACAAAGACATAAAATTTAAAGAGGAAGATATCATTGCGAGCCCACGCGTAGGTGTTGCTTATGCGAAAGAAGATGCTTCAAAGCCATGGCGGTTCAGGGTAAAGGGGAGTTTGTGGACGAGTAAAGCAAAATAGGAAATAGAGAAAATAAAATAGAAGCAGTAACAGAGCTAGAAGAAGAGTATTTTGCTCTTCTGTATTTGTGGATTATTATCGAACCAATTCGTTCAGGATTTACAAATTTTAAGCAATTTAAAGTCCTTAATAACAAATGCATATACTAATATTTAGGATTTGCAATAGCTGTAATATTTTCTGATTTAAGAATTAGTTCGGTTTTAAATACCCGACAATACCTTCCTGTAAAAGAAATAAAATATATAAACAAGGTTAAGACACCAGTAAATTCCTGGATGCGTTTAATCTTCCTGTTCTTTTCAGCTTTCCTCCCATGCGATAAATTCGTCTTTTATTGCTTAATCAGAGCTTTGATAAGAACTACCACAGAATATACCTGTTCTACAAGATTCTTAAAATTTCTGTATGTAAATGAGTTCTGGGCTGAAAATAAATATTATTGCGTAATTATTCCGGAAGATATATATGATAAATAATTAATTTATAATTGATTATATTTTATTAAAGGGTTATTTTTTAAACTTTCAACCCTTCTCAAAGTTGATTTTTTCACAAAAAAAGGTCTAAAAATACAACCGCAATTTTCAAAGTGTATAAATTAGGTATACGAAAAATTATGTATACTATATGAGAGATTTAATCATATTCCTTACCCTGATTGCATTTACATCTCTGACTGCTCATGCAACAATTTATACTGTAAATGCCAATACCTGGACAAACACGGGAGTAGCAGGAACAGGTGATTTAAGGTATTGTATAGCCCAGGCTAATGCTGATGTAACAGCCGGACCACATACCATAAATTTTGCAGCAGGAATTACAGGTCCTATTGCATGGAGTACAAGTGGAATTACGATCGGAAACGCAACTCAAAAAATTATTATCAACGGTGAATCAGCTACTGGCTGGAGTTGCGGGAGTCCTACCGTTATTATACAATACACGGGCCCTTGGGCACAAAATCAATTACCTCTTCAGGGATCAGGTGTAATTTTAAAATCTCTTATCATACAAGGTTTCAGTCCGCGCCTGACAGCAGGTACAAGCGAAATTTACGGATGCTGGTTTAATCTGGATGCTACAGGAGCCGCAGCCAGCGCTATTGCAGATGCTATGGGAGCCACCTTCATGTATCTTACAGGAGGAACAAACCATATTATTGGATCTAACGACTGTAACAGAAATGTTTTTGGAATGACAGGTTCAAACGCTTGGCAGGGATTTGTATCTATCAATGGAGCGAATGGATCTACCATTAATGGCAACTACTTTGGAACTGGTAAAACAGGCCTTGCAAAAATATCCAATTTTAATGGAGGCACAGGTGTAATTATGTTTGACGGGACAACATCCAATATAACTATATCCAATAATGTTATAGGCTGTGCAGGCGGATCAAAGGGAAGATCTATCAACTCAAGTTCTGCTATTAACCTTTCGGGGTTGACTATCTCTGGAAATAAAATCGGTTTGGATGCCAATGGGAATGTATCTGCAGGATTTGGTAATGATAATGGAGGTATTGTTCTTATAGGGGGAGTTACCGGGACTCCTATTACTATCTCCAATAATGATATAGGTTCGAATGGTTCGGCATCATTTGATAACAATTCTTGTGGTATAATCATTGCTTCAGCTTTTTCAAACCTGACCATATCGGGCAATTATATAGGGGTAACAAGAGCATTTGCCAATGCGGGAAATGCGTTTGCCGGTATCTTCGTGACTACAGCTATCAACACTTTAAATCTGACTAATAATGTAATTGGCTTTAATGGCCAATGCTGTACTACAAAATCACATGCATGGGAGCTTACAAGCTGTACTAATATTACAGCGACAGGAAATTATATCGGTGTTAGTCCCGGTGGAGCAGATCTTGGAAACGGAAACTCTGGAATGGTTTTTTCTTCCTGCTCCAACGCAATAATTACCAACAATTATGTATGCTTTAATAATGGTGCTAGACCCTCCATTCCCAATGGAGGGATTGTGATAACAGGGGGCAATGATTTCACCATCCAAAATAACTCTATAGGAATTACTCCAATTGGGACAGCTGGCGGACAAAAAAATATAGGGGCAGATGCCAATGGAGGCAGTGGAATTTATATAGAGAACGGAACTCTCAGAGCAAGAATAGGCGGATTGGTAGCGGGCCAGCAAAATACCATCGCCTATTCTGCGAAAAATGGAATTGAATTAAATACAGCTACTACTGATTTTATAGAAATGCGGTATAATAGTATCTATTGCAACGCACAAAAAGGCATTAATCTGAATTCTCTGGCAAATGCTAATATGGCGACACCTACTATCACCGGCCCGAATCCCAGTCCTCCCACTACTATCAGCGGAACGAAGCCGGCAAATACTTACCTGGATGTTTTTGGATCGAATTTATGTGCGGCAGCCTGTATTGCCACACCTCAGGGACAACTATATAAAGGAGAAGCTACTACTTACCCTGCGGGAACAGCAGGTACAACCTGGACATTTGCTCCCGGAGGGAATATTTATGATTACCTGACAGCTGAGGCTACAGGAGTAACTGGAACAGCTAATTGTACTGTATTGGGTATAGCAACCTGCAGATCATCCGAATTTTCAAATTGTGAGAATAATATTTTACCTGTTGAGTTCATAGGAATAGACGCTGAATTTAATACTAACCGCTCAACCACTGTTTCATGGCAAACAGCAGTTGAAATCAATAATAGTTATTTTGTAGTGACCAGGAGCAATGATGGACAAAACTTTACTTCGATTGGAGTGATTGATGGAAAAGGAACAGCCGGTGATGTATCCAGCTATAGCTTCATAGATGATATGTCTTTCTCTGGTACTACTTATTATAGAATAAAGCAAGTTGATAAAGATGGTTCTGCCGGCTATTCTCCCATAGCGGCAGTAATGTCCACTCATCGTCCGATAAGAATCTATCCTAATCCTGCTTCCGATAATATTATGGTTGAATCAGGAGAATTTAGTGAAGGTACGCAATTAGTAATTTATGATATTTTAGGCAAAGCTGTCAAGAGTAATTGCATCAGCGGAAATAAAATTGAAATAAACATTTCTGACTTGCCTTCAGGAGCTTATTTTATTAAAATCAATACGAACAATAATATAATAATAGAAAGGTTTATTAAGAAATAAGAGTAGTCAGAATAAGGTTTGATTTGACCTATCTCGAAATCAGGAATAATCGAAAAAATTTTGAGTGTTTGATATTCCAGAAATGATTAGCTGCTCAATAGATTGCGTCTTCCCTTGAACTCTCTTGTTCACTTTGGAACACGCGAGACGTGTGCGCCAACTAGGCCTGAACCCAGGGGATTATTAAAGAATCCTGAACTCAACCCTTCTGTTAAGCTCCCTGCCATTTTTTTCATGATCATTCGAAGCGATAGGTTTATCCTCGCCATATTGCGCTAGCAGAATTCTTTTTTTATCAATGCCATGCTCAATCAGCCAGTCTGCTACAGCTTTATTTCTTTTAGCGGAAAGTTCCAGGTTGTATTGTTTTGAGCCGAGCTGGCACGCATATCCGATAATCTCCAGTTTTAAAACTTCATCTTTCATCATGATTTCCCGAATTTTTTCGAGCCCGGCAATGGAAGAGGGACGAAGAATTGCTTTATTCAGATCGAAATAAATGCTTTTAATAAGAACGCCTTGATAGAGGAAACTATTCTCTCCATTCTTTATATCATCTGCATTTTTTTGTTTCGCGATCAGTCGGTCATCAATGCCTTTGATCATAGAATCGTAATCTCCTTTTATTTTGCCATATTTGATTCTGTATTCATGGTCGTCAACGACAAAACCCATATCCAGAATATGATTAACTTTTTTCGTCAGAAGAAGCGATTCATACTGGATTTTTCTTAATTTTGACATTTCATCCGCATTTAATTCTTCCCTGTGGCTTTTAAATCTTTCGTTGATTACTTTGGTGATTGACTGGCAACCATTCCTGATGTCTTCAAAGCTGGCGAGTGCTTCCGTTGAGAGGTATTTCTTGTGTTCGGTTGTTCGATGATCGCGCATGATACTATCAGCTGATGCCACAAGTGAGTTTTGAGAGAAAGCGTTTAAAGATATGAACGCGCACATACATATCATCATAAAGAGAGAAAGGAATTTTGTTTTCATAAAGTGTATTGTTTGAATAACTGATCGCTAATGGTGTAAAGGTAAATGTTATTTGCCTAAGTCGGTTCATCCGAGGAAACCAATTTGATGCGGTTATGATGCAATATTCTTTTAATATATTTTTTTCTATAATTTGTCATAATGCCGGTCACCTATTTGGAACTCATTCTGAAATTTTTAATGATAATCAGAATCTCAATTGTCCGATTAGTTAATGTATTACAAATAAGTATGGATTGTTACTCCCTGGTCAATACTAGTTAGATGTTTTCAACTATTCTAACCATTTGTGTTATTTCAAAAATGCTTCTTTCATTATTATTCAGGTGCAATAAGTCTTGGTTAAGTAAATCCTGATTTTGTAATCATAAGATCAGTTAAAAACTGGTTCGATAATAAACCGCCTTATCACCGCCTTAATTAAGTATGAAAGCCCGCGGATGCGGGCTTTTTTGTTGGGCCGAATTTTAAATCCTTAATTATTTGAGTCCAGATTGCAACCCAG
Source organism: Cytophagaceae bacterium (assembly GCA_035568055.1). Classification (GTDB taxonomy): domain Bacteria; phylum Bacteroidota; class Bacteroidia; order Cytophagales; family Cytophagaceae; genus DATMOV01. Next base: position 1,209 of record DATMOV010000130.1, on the reverse strand, counting down.
ACCAGCAAAAATTTCTATTCAAAAGAAATTACTCCACAATAAATTTCTTTGTCAGCATGTTGCTGTTGTTCTTCATTCGGAGAAGGTAGAATCCTGGCTTGATACCGCTTATATCCAGTTTGCATTCATTGTTCGCTATTTCTTTCGTTCCTGTCAGGATTTGCTCTCCCAGGCTGTTTATGATCGTTATCTCGGCTGTTCCTGTCCACCATGTTGATAAGACAGCCGTCATTTTCCCATCAGTTACCGGTACAGGGAAAATGTATACCTGCTCTTCTGCGGCGGGTTCCATATTCACACCTATCCTTGAGGATGTCCCTGAATTCAATGTCAGCGTGCCGAACCCACTCGTGTTCTGCCAGTCATCGATGGTTCCGTTCCATACTGCCTGACTGGTTCTTCCCGCGCCGGTGTCGTCGTCATCATTACCCATATCGAAGCCAATGCTGGTGCCTGCTGCAGGGGTAGCAATTCCTAACTGAGACCATGGTATCGCAAATTCTATAGTATAACCACCGGTGATCGCTACCCAGGCATGTTGCAAACCGCTTATCGATACTTTACTGTATACACCTGTTTGGTTGTAGGCTTTTATAAACTGGTTGTCGCTTCCGTCGTAAGAAGCCAGTTTGTTATTGTTAGCATCGATATATACTTCAATGGCATCGCCGTTCCAGTAATCAACTGCATTGGTATACAGACTTGCATCTAATACTTTAACACCGATGTACAGGTTGGTATTATCCCATAACACACCAAATGTTGCCGTGTTATTAGGACTGCCGATCACCGCTTTGGAAATTGATTTATTAAGATTCCAGCCTGCTTCTGATAAACTACCATTTACAGTAATTGTAGCCGGAGCTTTATAACAAGTCACCACACCTGCAGGGTCAGTGGCAAGTGCAAGGGTAATGGTAACTGATTTAGTACCTGTACCACCTGCATTGGCAGCACTTACTGTTGTAGTATATGTTCCTGCTGTTGTTGGCATACCGCTGATCACACCCGTTGATGTATTCACACTTAAACCCGCAGGCAACCCTGTGGCGCCATAACTTGTCGGCATATTCGATGCAGTGATGGTATAACTAAATGCTGTACCTGCTGTACCACTTGCTGTTCCTGCACTTGAAACGACAGGTGCTGCAGGTGTTGCAACAAAACTGATATAGTTGATATTGAAACCACCTGTTTCTTCATAAATAC
>DATMOV010000129.1:0-9520 GCA_035568055.1 Cytophagaceae bacterium | reverse complement strand
GTTCATATTCATCCTTCAGCCTGGAGGTATCTTCTACAATTTCGGTAAACCAATATCCCGGTATCCTTTGAAAATCGCAGGAGATATTTTTTGAGTTACAGGTTTCTTCAATAAAGTTAATGCCTGCTTTTCTTGAGTCAGCCACCAGCCTTATGGTATCTTCATCGAAATCCGATACTACATTCTGATACTCCTCATCTATATCAGTAGTCAGGTGACCGCTCGAAAAACCAGTGGTGCCATCACCGATCCTAAGTGCTTCCAGCAGGATCACTTTCTTTCCGGCTTCCGTAAGCATCAAAGCTGTGGTAAGGCCGGTAATACCTCCGCCGATGACAAGTATCTCAGTATCCTTATTCTCATTTAGTTTAGGAAATGATTTCATGCCCGCGGCTTCTTTCCATAATGACTTCTTTTTCATAGTCTTCCCCCTCTTCCTGTCTTTTCTGTCTTTTTCTTTCCGACTAGCCTAACAAATTATGGAGGCACGAAGTTACATTTTGTATCTGCGGCTGAAAATTCGCTTATTTCGCATCATTATGAAAATAATACAAATCAAAGAAACGTGTATTTATGTCAGGGACCTGGACATTACTGAGAAATTCTACCGTGAAACTTTTGGCTTCGAATTAATTTCCAAAGTACCAGGACGGCATGTTTTTTTCAGGGCAGGTAGCTCAGTACTTCTTTGCTTTAATCCGGAGAAAACTAAAGAAGATACTTCGCTGCCTCCACATTTTGGTTATGGAACCACGCATCTTGCCTTTGAAGTGGAGCCTGCAGAATATGAAAGCTCGAAAACAAAAATCCTTGAAAAGAATATTTCGATTATTCATGAGCAGGTGTGGAAACCGGGTATTCATTCATTTTATTTTCATGACCCCGATGGCCATGTGCTGGAGATTGTGCCTAAAGGGATGTGGGATTAGGTTTTGAGATCCGTTGAACAAAAATATTTCTTACGGGTTATTCAATAAATGAAAGAAATATTATGAAGGCCATCTGGAATGGAAAAGTGATCGCAAAAAGTAACGATGTGGAGGAAATAGAAGGCAATTATTATTTCCCAATCGACTCGATCAAAAAAGAGTATTTCATCGACAGCAAGACACAAAGCACTTGCGCGAGAAAAGGTAAAGCATCCTACTTCAGTATAATCGTAAATGGCGAAATAAATGAAGATGCCGCCTGGTATTATCCAAGTCCGAATGAATATGCCGCTATTCTCAGGGACAGAATTACATTCTGGAAAGGCGTGGAAGTAAGAGAATCTTCTTCTCTCATCAAGCACGAACTACTCAATGTGCTGAATAGTTTTTTTTAATTTATTCCTCATACACAGCGTTTTCTTTTAATTAAATTTTTTATTGAAAGAACAGCGGCATATACTATCTTGCCTGAAATAAACGTATCTATGAATTCCATTCTAAATAATAACGTATTCTTGGTTAAAGAGCAAGTAGGGATTTTTAAGGCTTCCAATAACTACGATATCTACGACCCAGCTACCGGAAATGTGCTGATGGAATGCCGGGAAAATATTGGATTTTTCACAAAGATCTTCCGCTTCACTGATTATAAAAGAATGACTCCTTTTAATATCATCGTGAGCACACCGGATGGCAAACAGATAGTAAGAGTGAGCAGGGGTGTCTCCATATTTCTCTCGAAAGTAGATGTATTTGATGAAAATGATGTGAGAGTAGGAGGTTTCAAGCAAAAGTTTTTTTCTATTGGAGGCTCCTTCAATGTGCTTGATAAGACTGACAATACTGTCTGCACACTAAAAGGAAACTGGGTAGGATGGGATTTTAGATTCATGTCCGGCAATGATGAGTATGCCCAGGTAACAAAACAGTGGGCAGGTTTAGGCAAAGAATTATTCACCAGCGCCGATAATTATGTTTTGAAAATATCCGACAAAGTCCCTGCTGATAGCCCTATCAGGCAGCTTATATTAGCCGCGGTGCTTTGTATTGATATGGTTTTGAAAGAGTGAGAAAAAATGGTAATTGGTATACGGTGCTTCGTGCTTGGAAAAAAAACAGCCCTGAAGCACAAGTCACCCGATGACTTACCTATAATTTTTTAATAAGTGAGAACGTATCAGTCATCGAATGACTCTCATATGTTTGACAGACTAACCTCACGGAACTAATCTTTACTATAGCCAGCCCAATGATTGGAAATCCCGGCGATCAAGGGTTCGTCTTTTAAACTGTTTATGAGGGGAATATCCTCTCTTTTAATTGCTTCTAAAACCTAAATTATCATCTGCTTCGTCATCATCCTCATCTTCATCCGGACTCATATTATCAAGCATGCTGCTCATAAGGTCCTTGAACTGAACTCCGCTCTCCAGCCTGTGCTTGCTTAACTGCGAAAATTCTGCAAGCCCGAAAAGCACGAATTCCATCATGAGTAATTCATCTTGCCTATCAGCCTTTTTAAATTTGCCTTTTACAATCTCTTTTAGTCCCGGAACATTGTTAAGTGTCTTCTCATATTCAACTGACGACATATTTTGCAGCAGGTCTACCTGGTTGCCTTTGTTAAACCAATCTATCATCGGTTTATAAGGATTGTCTTTCTTTTGTTTTTTGAGCTTTTCAGGATCCGGAAATATTTTTTCGAACTCTTTTCTGACTGCTTTTCCGATCAGGTAGTAAGCTACGTTACTGATGCCTTCCAGCTCTCCTTCATATACCAGTTCCACTTTTCCTGTTACCGAGGGGATAACACCGAGCACATCGCTGACCCTGATGAACGCTTTTTTCTCATTGTTGATCAGCAGACGACGTTCTGCCATGCTGAATAAGTTTTCGTAGGATGAAATCGTAAGCCTTGCGGAGACGCCGCTTTTCTGGTCAATGTATTCGCTGGCCCTGGCTTCAAAAGAAATTTGCTCTACTAATATTTTTATCAGTTCAGGCGCTTCAATGTGAGTTTTCTGGAATTCGCTCAGGCGCGATTCCTGTTCAGTGATCTCTCTGGAAATTTCCACCGACTTTGGATAGTGCGTAAGGATCTGTGAGTCTATTCTGTCTTTCAGTGGGGTTATAATCGAACCTCTATTCGTATAATCTTCCGGATTGGCGGTGAACACAAACTGTATATCCAGCGGAAGCCTTAGCTTAAATCCCCTGATCTGAATATCTCCTTCCTGAAGAATATTAAACAGCGCCACCTGGATTCTGGCCTGTAAGTCAGGCAGCTCATTAATCACAAATATTCCTCTATGAGATCTTGGAATAAGTCCATAGTGGATCACTCTTTCATCAGCATAAGTAAGTTTGAGAGATGCCGCTTTAATGGGATCTACATCTCCGATAAGGTCGGAGATGGAAACATCGGGAGTGGCAAGTTTTTCGGTATATCTTTCGGAACGATGCACCCATGCTACCGGCGTATCATCACCTCTGTCGGCGATTACATCTTTGGCAAACCGGCTCAAAGGCTCTATGGGATCATCGTTCAGTTCTGAGAACGCCACGACCGGCATATATTCGTCCAGCAGGTTAACCATTAACCGGGCGAGCCTTGTTTTTGCTTGTCCGCGTAAGCCCAGGAAAATAATATTATGCCTGGATAGTATAGCGGTTTCCATTTGAGGAATTACCGTTTCGTCATAACCTCTTATTTGAGAGAAAAGATTTTTCTTGCTCTTCAGCGCCATGATGAGATTCTCCCTCATCTCCTCTTTCACTGTTCTTGGCCTGTAGCCGCTGGCCTTTAGATGGGCGAGGGTTTTTATTTCTTTGTAATTTTTCATGGGTTAATTTAGTTGACAATTAACAGTTTGCAGTTGACAAAATGTGCTCTTTGTCAAATGCAAATTCCTTTATTGTCTTTTGTTTTTTTAAAATTTAATACGTTTAAATTAGATTGACAATTGACAAAAATGAAGCTCTTCGTCAATTGTCAACTGTTAATTTTTTTATTTTGCCAATTGTAAACTGCCAACTGTCAATTACCTCACAGTTTTCCTTCTATTCTTAATAAAGTCTTCAAAAATATATTCTCCTAACCCGTTAAGCGAACTGTAAAAAGCTCTGCCATTATTGATCTTGGTAAATTCTTTGACAAATTCCTGCAGGTATGGATCTTTGGCGATCATAAAAGTGGTGATCGGGATCTGAAGCCTTCTGCATTGAGCAGCCATATTCAATGTTTTGTTGATCACTTTGCGGTCGAGCCCGAAACTGTTCTTGTAATATTTGTTTCCTTCTTTCAGGCAGGTAGGCTTGCCATCGGTGATCATGAAGATCTGCCTGTTTTTTGTTTTTCTTCTGCGTAAGATATCCATTGCCAATTCCAAACCGGCAGTAGTATTGGTATGATATGGTCCCACCTGCAGGTAAGGAAGATCTTTCACCTCAATCGGCCAGGCATCATTTCCGAAAACGATAATGTCGAGTGTATCTTTAGGATATTTTGTTCTCACCAATTCAGCCAGTGCCATGGCCACCGTTTTTGCCGGGGTAATCCGGTCTTCACCATATAAAATCATTGAGTGAGAAATATCAATCATCAGTACGGTGGAAGTCTGTGATTTATGCTCTTTCTCCTGGATCTCAAGATCGTCCTGGGTGAGTTTGAACTCATCAATGCCGTGATTGATCTGCGCATTGTGGATTGAATCAGTGATATTGATTGAATCAAGGTTGTCGCCGAACTGGTAAGGCCTGATGTCAGAGCTGATCTCATCTCCCTGGCCTGTTTGCGGGCTCTTATGATTTCCTTTATTGGTTTTTTTGAGTTTGCCGAAAATTTCTTCCAGCGCATTTTTGCGAATGGTTTGCTCAGATTTTCCTGTGATCTTAAATTTTCCTTCGGGATTGTCTTCGGTTAAGTAACCTTTATTTTTAAGGTCTTCAATAAAATCTCCCATTCCATACTCATTATTAGAAAGATTATATTGCCGGTCCAGATCATTGAGCCAGCTGAGGGCTTCATTGGCATCTCCCGCTGTATAATTCAGCAGCTGAAAGAATACTTTTGATAATTTGTCAAAAGCGCTTCCCTTCAGTTCGGTCGGTATAAATTTGGTAAATCTTATTCCTGCCATAATGACTATAAAGATACACACTATTTAGAACAAGGGATTGGGATTGTAAGTTTATCCCGTTTTTAAATCAGAATCCGCATTTTAGATGAAATAGGGGCTAAAATTTAGGGTTTTAGGTGTGTGAGTTTTAAATTAAATTGATTAAATTTGTTTTCACCTGAATTTAAAATGAAAAGGAATTATCCAATTATGAGGCTAAAGCTCAGCTATCTCCCAGAGATAGTTGTCGTTCATGTTGGGTAAGGACTTATAAGATATAAGAAAAGCCATTCTCAACTCAGGGGATGGCTTTTTTTTCGAGGCAACAAACAATATTAAACCAAAGCAAATCATGGCTAAACGAGTTTTCATTTTCGACACTACATTGAGAGATGGGGAGCAGGTTCCAGGCTGTCAGCTGAACACAGAAGAAAAGATCATAGTGGCCAAAGCGCTGGAAGAACTGGGCGTGGATGTTATCGAGGCAGGATTTCCGATCTCAAGTCCGGGTGACTTTAACTCTGTAGTGGCTATTTCAAAAGCAGTAAAAGAGCCAACGATTTGCGCCTTAACCCGCGCCGTTGAAAAGGATATTGACTGCGCAGCGGAAGCCCTGAAATATGCTAAGAGAGGCAGAATACATACAGGCATTGGCAGCTCCGATATACATATTGAGCATAAGCTGCGCACAAGCAGGGAGAAAGTGCTGGAAACAGGTGTTGCCGCGGTAAAGTATGCAAAAAAGTATGTGGAAGATGTAGAGTTTTTCTGCGAAGATGCAGGCCGGGCAGATCTTGAATTCCTTGCCAAAATGGTGGAAGCGGTAATTGCCGCCGGTGCCACTGTGGTGAATATCCCTGATACCACCGGGTATACACTTCCCTGGGCCTTTGGAGAACGCATCAAATATTTAATGGATAATGTAAAGAACATTGATAAAGCGGTGATCTCCGCACATTGCCATAATGACCTGGGTCTCGCCACTGCCAATGCTATTTCAGGTGTTGTCAACGGTGCAAGACAGGTAGAATGCACGATCAACGGCATTGGAGAAAGAGCCGGCAATACTTCCCTGGAAGAAGTAGCCATGATTATCAAATCACATCCCGGACTTAGCCTTGTCACCGGAATCAACACCAAAAAATTAGTAGGTGCGAGTCATCTGGTTTCTACGTTGATGAGAATGCCTGTACAGGCAAACAAAGCGATCGTGGGCAGAAATGCTTTCGCGCACTCATCAGGCATACACCAGGACGGATTTTTAAAGCACAAAGAAAATTATGAGATCATCGACCCATCGGATGTTGGAGCTGATGCATCATCCATCGTGCTTACCGCAAGAAGCGGCAGGGCAGCATTGAATCATCGTCTTGCCAATATCGGCGTGATGGTTACCAAAGAAGAGCTTGATTTAGTTTACAAACACTTCATCGATATGGCTGATAAAAGAAAGCAAATTGATGATGAAGATTTGAAAGAGCTGATGAAGGAAGTTGTGTTGAGTAAGTAGTGGGAGTTTACAATTGGCAGTTGACAAACACGGAGAATTCTAAATTAGTCAGAATTGTAAAAGACGAAGCCCAATGAATATAGAAAGATATAAATTACTCATTTCAAGCCTACCTGTAAGACAGCAAAGTTTTACTACAAAACGAAGAACTTGGCTAAAAGCTGAGAGCAGTATTGAATGGCTGAGAGAATTTAATAATGAACTCTTCAACAATGAGGAAAGTCTAAATATTAGCAGACGAGATATTTTCGACACAAACGGTTCGACTAGAGAATTCATTTTAAAAACCATTTATTGGGGCTATCCAAGAGGAATGAGAGGAAATCATTTCGTGAACATCTTGCTAAACATTGAGATACTTGAAACAACTTTCAAAGATCTGAAAAGCAAAGCAAACCCAACAAGCAAAGACTTTAAAGAACTGACTCAAATAATAAAAGGTATTTCAGGACTTCACTTATCAACGTATAGCAAACTACTATACTTCCTCGGCATAAAGTTTAACAACAACCCATGTTTAATTTTAGACCAACGGCTTATTGACGTTTTTGCTAGTGAGTTTTATGGCGAGTTTTCATCATTAAGTCGAATTAACTATAGCAACGGAGAAAGTAAGTATCTTGACTATTTAGACATAACAAATAAACTGTCGCTTGACTTGCAGACTCAAGGGGAAAACATCGAACAATTTTTATTTATTTTTGGTAACAATTTAAAAATGGCGGAAAGTCACGAAGATGAATCTCTTAAATATTCTAAGGGACTTTCAGTTCAAGAACGACTGCAATATATGACACAATTGACTAGAAAGGCTTATGGCAAAAGATATGACGAAGCTTTGTTGAAAAGGAATACTGAGGAGAAAAAAGTAGTGTTTATGTCAGCAAATGAAGGTGAGTCTTTAAAAGATTTTTTTATTAGAGTTGATAATTATAAAAAAGAGCAAGACCATAAATTAAGTAGTAAATAGATCACAGATTTTTAAAATGAACAAGATTAACAAGTACAGCTCCAGATTAACACAAGATGAAACCCAGCCGGCATCGCAGGCGATGATGTATGGCGCAGGCTTTACAGAAGAGGACATGAGTAAGGCCCAGGTTGGCATCGCCAGCACGGGGTATGAAGGCAATACCTGCAACATGCACCTGAACCAGCTTGCTGCACTGGTTAAAGAAGGTGTTAAAAACGCCGGTTTAAAACCGCTGCAGTTTAACACCATCGGAGTAAGTGATGGTATCAGCATGGGAACTGATGGAATGCGTTATTCTCTTGTTTCAAGAGATGTGATTGCTGACTCCATTGAAGCAATTGCAGGAGCTCACTATTACGACTCACTTGTAACCATCATGGGCTGCGATAAAAATATGCCTGGCGCCATTATCGCCATGTGCAGATTGAATCGTCCTTCATTAATGGTGTATGGCGGAACAATTCACTCAGGAAATTATAAAGGCGAAAAGCTGAATGTCGTTTCAGCCTTCGAAGCATTAGGAAAGAAATTTGCCGGTACTATCAGCGCAGAAGATTACAAAGGTGTAATTAAAAATGCCTGTCCGGGTGCAGGTGCCTGCGGTGGTATGTATACAGCCAACACCATGGCATCCGCTATCGAAGCGTTGGGATTGACTTTACCTTATAGCTCTACAGCCACTGCCACCAGCGAGAAAAAGAAGAATGAATGTTTAAGTGTTGGCGAAGCAATAAAAATGCTGCTTCAGAAAGATCTTAAACCTAAAGATATTATCACTTACGAATCCATTTCAAATGCAGTGCGTTTAGCGATGGTTCTTGGCGGATCTACAAATCTTGTTTTGCATTTCCTTGCCATAGCAAAAGCAGCCGGAGTGAAATTCAAGCTGAAAGATTTCCAGGCGCTTTCAGATAAAACACCACTGCTTGCGGATCTGAAGCCAAGCGGAAAATATATGATGGAAGACCTTGATTCCATCGGTGGAATTCCTTCGATTATGAAAATGATGCTGAGAGAGAAAATGCTTCATGGAGATTGCATAACCATAAGCGGAAAAACAGTGAAAGAAAATCTGGAGAGCATATCTGAAATGCCAAAAGATCAGGACATCATTATGCCGCTCAGCAAGCCCATCAAAGTGACTGGACATCTCCAGATGTTATATGGAAATTTAGCGGTAGAAGGGTCTGTTGCCAAGATCACAGGAAAAGAGGGTGAGCGTTTTGAAGGGGTGGCAAAAGTATATGACTCCGAAGCCGCTTTGAATAAAGGCATAGAAGATGGTGAAATAAAAGCCGGACAAGTTATCGTGATCCGTTATGTTGGTCCGAAAGGCGCGCCAGGCATGCCTGAAATGCTGAAACCAACCGCACTCATCATCGGAGCCGGCTTGGGAGATAAGGTCGCTTTGATCACCGACGGAAGATTCTCAGGTGGTACACATGGCTTTGTAGTTGGACATATCACCCCGGAGGCTACCGAAGGCGGATTGATCGGTCTTGTGAAAGATGGCGACAAAATCGTAATCGACACTGTCAAAAACACACTGGATGTACTGCTCTCCGATGAAGAGATCAGCAAAAGGAAAAAAGCCTGGATCAAACCCGCGGATAAGGCAAAACAAGGGCTTCTTTATAAATATATGAGGTCTGTTTCTTCAGCATCTGAGGGTTGTGTGACGGATGAATTTTAGTGATGATTACACAGATTGGTGCCTAACTCCGGATTTTATCCAGAGACATCTGTTTTTTAATGAATTTTCTTTAAATTAGAATCTTGCTCTATTGTAAAGCAAGGCAAAGTTATGAAGCCAAGGATAAAGTTAAGAGGTGCGGAGTATATTGTTAAGCTGATTGAGTTGCTGGGCGCAAGAGACCTTTTTGCATATCCCGGTGGTGCAATACTTCCGATTTATGACGCGCTTGCTTTCAGTAAGCTGAACAGTATTCTGGTAAGACATGAGCAAGGCGCTGCATTCGCGGCTAATGGT
>DATMOV010000128.1:0-2046 GCA_035568055.1 Cytophagaceae bacterium | reverse complement strand
AAAAGTGTGATGAAGGGGGAGGCGATGCAGATCAAGGGAGTGGTATACCATTGATCATTAATGCTGCACTTTGTGAGCAAGCCAAATGCGAAAAGTCCCAGGAGGGGACCGTAGGTATAACTCGCCATTTTTAGCACAGATGTTATCACTGATTGATCATTATATTCTTTGAACACGACAATGATCAGTAAGAAGATCACTGAAAATCCCATGTGTACTATAAACTTCTGCCGCTGCTTTTGTTTCTCTTCCTTATTTTTAAAGTCAAGAAAATCTATACAGAATGAGGTAGTCAGGGCCGCCAGTGCGGAGTCTGCGCTGGCATAAGACGAGGCGATGATACCGAGCAAAAAGCACAAGCCGGCAAACAAGCCGAATTGATTAAGTGCCAGAGTAGGATAAAGATCGTCAGGCTTTGCCGGAAGCTGGATTCCTTTCGTAGTGGAATAAATATAAAGGAGAGCACCAAGCGTAAGAAAAAGTAAATTCACCACCACGCTGATGGCAGTAAAAACATACATGTTCTTTTGCGCCTCTCCAATATTTTTACAACTAAGGTTCTTCTGCATAAGGTCCTGGTCAAGTCCTGTCATGACAATGGCGATGAAGGCACCGGAAATAAATTGTTTGAAGAAATATTTATTGCTTTTTATATCATCAAAGAAGAATATTTTCGAATAATCACTTTCCGCCACCTTATCAACCATTTCAAAAAGCGACCAGCCAAGTTGCTGTGATATCAGATAAACGCTTACCACAAGCGAGGCCACCAGAAATATCGTTTGAAAAGAATCTGTCCAGACTATCGTTTTAATACCACCCTTGAAAGTATAGATCCAGATGAGAATTATAGTTACCGTTACTGTTACAAAAAAGGGTATGCCCCAGGCATCAAAAAGGAAAAGCTGTAGAACTGCTGCAGCCAGGTATAGCCTCAGAGATGAACCAATGGTGCGGGAAAGGAGAAAAAAGCCAGAGCCCGATTTATAAGCCCAAAAACCAAGTCTTTGCTCCAGGTAGGAATAGATAGAAACAAGGTTCAGGCGATAATATAAAGGCATCAGCACCAATATAATTACCAGATAACCAATAACTTGTCCTAAAATTATTTGAAAATAAGAAAACTGCCCGCCTCCAACTGCACCAGGTACAGAAATAAACGTTACACCGGAGATGGAAGTACCGATCATTCCGAATGCTACAAGATACCATGGCGACTGTTTATTGCCTGTAAAAAAAGCATCCGAATCAGCATTCTTAGAAGTTATATATGAAATAGTTAGCAGTGCCCCGAAATAAAGAAACATTACTACGAGAATAAGAATGGGAGTCATAAAAAAACTAAGTAAAAGCTCCTAAAATTGTTTATTTTTTATTAAATTTACTATGTTATAGACTATATTATTATGACTACACTTAATAAGATGAAACCTTTGCATGAAGAGGAAGTTGAACTCCTCGAAGAAACAGGATCGTCAGATGTTAATGATCTGGTAGTGTTTAATGATGATATTAATACCTTTGAACACGTGATCGAAACACTTGTCAAAATCTGCGAACATTCACCTGAGCAGGCTGAACAATGTACCCTCATCATACACTATAAAGGCAAATGCACAGTAAAAACAGGTTCCTTTAACGACCTGAAATCTATGAGGCAGGCAATCTGCGACAAAGGAATATCCGCAGAAATACTTTAATTAATTTTAAGTTGTGAATATTGAATTTTAAATGAAGGAAATTCGAAGTTTTCACTTAAAACTCAAAACTTAAAACTACGAATGAACTTTCCTTCCAGGCTTATAGAAGACGCTGTCAATGAGATTTCCAAGCTACCGGGAATAGGAAAAAAAACCGCTTTAAGGCTAGCCTTACATCTTCTCAAAGAGCAGGAAAGCGCTACCGCCAGCCTGGCCTCCTCGCTGATCAATCTTCGTACCCTCACACGCTATTGTAAAAATTGCCATAATATCTCCGATGCTGAAATATGCTCTATCTGTGAGAGCCATCGCCGCGACAAAAGCATTCTCTGCGTGGTGGAAGATA
>DATMOV010000127.1:0-4711 GCA_035568055.1 Cytophagaceae bacterium | reverse complement strand
TTGATTTAAAGCAAGGGAAATTCAGGATCACTGGTGATTTTACTTTAAATATCAGCTCAGGACCTGACGAGAGGTTATATAAAGCCGCGGACAGATTTCTTCGTCGGTTGGATGGGCGAACTGGTTTGTTTTTCAAACAGGGAATTATATCTCAGGCAAATCCTCAGCCGGCGGATGATCCTAAATTATTTATTATCACCAAAAAAAAAGGCAAAATAGAACTCAATGAAGATGAGTCTTACAGAGTACTCATTTCACCTGAAAAAATCACTTTAGAGTCTGAGAATGATATAGGTGCATTGAGAGGCATGGAAACAATTATTCAATTACTTAGTGCTGATGACCAAGGCTATTATTTTCCTGCTGTTGAAATTAATGATAAGCCCAGATTTCCATGGAGGGGTTTAATGCTTGATGTAGCCCGTCATTATCTGCCGATGGATGTTTTGAAAAGAAACCTGGATGCGATGGCCGCTGTAAAAATGAATGTGCTGCATTTTCATCTTTCGGATGATCAGGGATGGAGAGTTGAGAGCAATGCATATCCTAAATTACACCAATTGGCATCCGATGGTTTATATTATACACAATCGGAAATAAAAGAGCTTGTAAATTATGCAGCAGACAGAGGCATCAGGGTTATGCCCGAATTTGATTTGCCTGGACACGCCACTGCTATTTTAGTGGCTTATCCGGAGTTCGGAAGTATGCCAGAGTCATATACTCTTGTGAGAAACGCAGGAATATTTGATGCCACGCTGGATCCTACGAAGGGAAAGACATATCAATTTTTAGACAAGCTGTTTACAGAAATGTTATCACTTTTCCCTGATGAATATATACACATAGGTGGTGATGAAAATAAGGGAAAACATTGGAAAGCCAATCCGCAGATTCAGGCCTTTATGAAGAAGAACAATATTAAAAATGCTTTTGAATTGCAGACGTATTTTAACAACAACCTTTTAAAAACCATTAATAAACTGAATAAAAAAATGATGGGTTGGGAAGAAATCCTTCAGCCCGGTTTATCTAAAAATACTATTATTCATTCATGGCTTGGAAGGGAATCTTTATATAGAGCAGCAAGCCAGGGTTATCAAACTGTATTGTCTCATGGGTATTATATCGATCTTCTCTATCCTGCCTCGGATCATTATACTAATGACCCTTTGCCTGATTCCTCCGAAAGATTAGAAAAAGAAAAGAAGTACAAGCTGACACCTGAACAGGAAAAACTGATTCTGGGTGGAGAGGCAACGATGTGGAGCGAGCTAGTTACACCATTCACTGTCGATTCCAGGATTTGGCCTCGCACTGCTGCGATAGCGGAGAGGTTGTGGTCTCCTTCATCAGTGAAAGATGTTGATGACATGTATAGAAGGCTGGAGATAGTGAGTGTCAGGTTGGAAGAGCTTGGACTTTGCCATATTAAGAATAGAGATGTAATACTCAGGAATCTGGCTAATGGCGGGGATATTTCCGCTTTAAAGATTTTAGTTGAAGTGATAGAGCCTTATAAAGAATATACCCGTGATCCAAGAGGGTACTTGTATAAAACTTATTCTCCGTATACATTAATGGCTGATGCTGCCTCTGCTGATGCCAGTTCCGCCCGCATATTCAGAAATCGGGTCTTCAGTTATCTTCAAAATCCTAATGAGAACGATTTTGCAGCATTAAACTCCGCTCTCTTTAAATGGAGAGATAACCATGATGGGTTTCTAGTAACGATGAAGGTTTCCCCTGTACTTAAGAATATGGAAGGCCTTTCTAAAAAATTGTCAGTGATATCTTCCATTGGACTTGAAGCTCTTGATTTCATTGGGAAGAAGTCTGCTGCTTCGCAGATCTGGTATGATAAAAATTCTGAGGTGATCAAATCAATTAAAGATGATACGGAGGCAAAAAAAAATAGCAATAAAATATTTGAAGACGAAAGGACAGAAATAATGATTGTGGATGCAGTTCAGGATCTTGTGGATGCTGCTAATCCTGAGGCTGCGAAGAAAAGGAGGGAAAAAGAAAAAATAGAAAAAGAGCTGGTGGAAAAGAATAGAGAAGAAAATAAAAATGAAGCAGATGGCGGCCATTAATTTTTTTCATAAGAGTATTTTCGGCAAAAGATAGTTCTAGTTAAGAATAGTGTTTCTAAATGGAGTATATAACATTATTTAACATCTAATAAATCAATGTCTTAAATTTTTATTTTATACAGTAACTTGAATTCCATAATATATGTAATGATTGAAAGCAGGGCGATTGAGGCAGCTACAAGACTTGATATTGTTATAAATAAGCCCGTGAACATCCCTATCATCACTATGTAATGAAGCTTTGTTGAAATGAAATGAAATTTTGGAAAATTGACAATGTGTTGAAATTGAAATTCACTAATCCTTGAAAGCCATAAATCGATATTAATTTGGACCATAACAGAAGCAATGAATGAAATCTTTAAGATTAAGATTCCTGAATTGTTTATATAAGGTCTATCAAGCGCATTAATTGGATATAAATAATTGTAGTAGTGTGGAAAAAAGCTGAACAAGAAAATAACTAAAACTGAGGCCACTGTTAACATTTTGTATATTTTCCCGATTTTCCTCCTCTTTGCTTCTTTATTCTCTTTATACAGAATACTTTTTTTCCCCTGGAAATAATCCCACAAATATGCTGACCCTAAAAAAGCAACAATAAATACCGGAAGAAATATTCTTATTTGATCAGCCATTTATCAGAGATAGAAGTAAAGTATAATTATGAAAATAAGTCCTGATGAAAATTACCAAAGCTATTTGATTGCCTTTTTCCTGTTTTTGAGAATCCTTTTCATGATGATAGTTATTTAATTGCCAATTGTTGTAATTTAAAGAAGGCAGCTTAAATAAGCTTCCGGCACTTAAATCATCAATGATCACAACATAGTTATTTTGATTACTGGCAAGTTTAGGCGCTAATGCTCCGCCTATGTTCCTAACTCCACCTGTGATTAAAATATTGGCATTTGGTTTCATAGTTTATTATTGTACCTAACTGAAATAGCCAGGTTGAAATTTATTACAGATATACTTGGAATCTGCTCCTATCCAATAAATCAATAAATTTTTGCCTTGCCTTATCACGCTGATCAGAATATTGATTAAGGCGGTTTAGTTCTATTGAAGAAAGCTTTTCCCTTTCAGATTTCAGATTTTTTGCGAAGTAAAAATAATTCATATAAACAGTACAAAATAAATTGAGCGCTCCATATAATTCCTTATCTCTTTCTTTAATTTCACACATAAGCTCAAGGTTGTCACGGAAACGTGGATATTCTATTTTTAACCTAATTGCCGCTTCAATTCTTGCCTCTCTCTGGATCTCCAGAATATCGTGCTCTCTCATTTCACTTATTCTCATATTTGTGTTTTTGTGCGTTGGAAAGTAATTTCTTGAAATCAGAAATATTCGGTGCAAATTCTAGTTCAGACCATTTCTTAACACCGACTAAGAATGGTAATTAGGTAGATGTCGTGCTCATGGGGAAACTTTGAATTCAGGATTTCCGTTTTTTTTAAATTTGTTATTCCAGGAAATGAAGTATTGCCAGGAAGATAATACAAGAGAGAGAAGTATTTCCCGCGCATTTATCCCTTTGCTTTTTTATTTACTTCATCTTGTTTTTTAATAAAACGCTAAGAATAGTAATGATGATATATAACTATCCTCTGAAACAAAGTTAGGCAGGATAAAAAGTGCAGGAATTAAAAAGGAATTAAATTGTTATTGGAAGAAATTAAAAATTTATTAAAATCTCTGATCTTAAATTCTATACAGGTTGGATTTTAATCAAGAGAGAAAGTAACGAATGTAAATTTATAAATTTTGGTTTAATATATGTCGATAATTTATGTGGTAATATGCAGACTTCCTTCCGTTACGGATAGTTTTGAGAGCATTGTCAAATCCCTGATTGAACAATAGATCCAGGATGCAAATGTAAGGAGAGAAAGGAGTATTTAATTGACGATATTCCGGATGTTTATAGTTGTGGTAATAAAGATCTATATTGCTATTTTTGAAATCGCCTCCGGGGTTATATGATTCTATATAAACAGAAGAGCCTGGGGGGGATAAATAGTATTTACTATCCAGTGATTTGCATATTGAAGTTAATAAGGAATCTTTCTTTCCTGAAATATTACATAATTCGGATGATCTGGTAAATGTAGTATTAATTCCAATTTTGGTTGATATTTCACAGATGAATTTTATTGTAAAATCAGCTAAATTATTAGTCTTATGTTCATATTGCTCCATGACAAACGGAAAAACCAATTTGTAAAAATTAGATTTCTTATAACACTGCTCCAGACTTTTTAGATGACAATTTCTCCAGTTGTCACCCTCAAAAATAGTTGCTTGATTAATGAAAGTAATATCACGATGTGTATTCTTCTTAATTGGAATAGTCAAATAAAGTTCATCGTCTATCATTTTTATCTTGTTTCTTACCTGCCAGCTCCTTTTAACTAATTGTACATTATCTAAAAAAACAAAATCATTAACTTGATCGATAAGGTCAAAATATCCTAACCAGGGCAAATAAGTAGGCTGCATTATTGTACAGGTCATACAAATATTTTTTTATTCCTATTAGGTTATATTGCCCCAGATTATAATATCAGAATTATGGATTAATACCTCATTCTGTATATTATAATCTGGG
>DATMOV010000126.1:0-3927 GCA_035568055.1 Cytophagaceae bacterium | reverse complement strand
AGCGCTCGGGATGTACTGCACTGGAATCAAGTGGATTTTCTC
This sequence comes from Cytophagaceae bacterium, assembly GCA_035568055.1. Lineage (GTDB taxonomy): Bacteria > Bacteroidota > Bacteroidia > Cytophagales > Cytophagaceae > DATMOV01. Next base: position 3,885 of record DATMOV010000126.1, on the reverse strand, counting down.
CTTCTCTGATCCTCAAGAATCCTGCGGCCTGCTCATAAGCTTTATCACCTAGCCGAGGCACCTTTTTTAAAGCCTCACGGCTTTTGAATGGGCCATGCTCATTTCTGAACTCGACAATATTTTGCGCCAGCTGTGGTCCTAATCCTGAAACATAGCTCAACAATTGTTTGCTGGCGGTATTGACTTCCACCCCGACAGCATTGACACAACTCATGACAACATCATCGAGGCTGTTTTTTAAAGAGCTCTGATCCACATCATGCTGGTATTGCCCGACACCGATAGATTTAGGGTCAATTTTTACCAGTTCTGCCAGTGGGTCCATAAGTCTTCTTCCAATAGATACCGAACCTCTTACTGTAATGTCTTTGTCCGGAAATTCTTCCCGTGCTGCATCCGAAGCGGAATAAACAGAAGCACCGCTTTCATTCACCATGACTATCTGAATGGGTGAAGGCAGGCCAATATTCTTAACAAAATTTTCTGTTTCCCTGCTGGCTGTTCCGTTCCCTATAGCAATCGCTTCTATTTCATAAGTTTCACAAAGTTTTTTAATGAGCGCAGACGACTTTGCGACTTCCCTCTGTGGTTCGTGAGGGTATATTGTTTCGTTCACCAGAAGTTTACCCTGCCGGTCGAGGCATACCAGCTTACAACCACTCCTGAACCCAGGGTCAAGCGCGAGCACATTTTTTTGTCCGAGCGGTGCTGTGAGCAAAAGCTGGCGAAGGTTATCAGTAAAAACTTTGATTGCCTCTTCATCCGCTTTCTTTTTGCTCAGCAGCCGCACCTCTGTTTCCATGGAAGGGCGAAGCAATCTTTTATAGCTGTCTTTCACAGCCAGCTTTACTTGTTCGGAAGAGGCGCTTTTTCCTTTCACGAATATATCGTCAAGCAACTGCTGAGCATCTTCCTCAGCGGGGACAATATCCATCATCAAAAATAATTCCTTTTCTCCTCTTCTCATGGCAAGCATTCTATGAGAAGGGATCTTGTTCAGCGGTTCGGAGAATTCAAAGTAGTCCTTGTATTTGGCGGCTTCCTCTTCTTTTCCTTTGATAAGGCGTGAAGTTACGATCGCTTTATTGAGAAAAAGCTGACGGACCTTACTTCTGGACTCTGCATGTTCATTGATCCATTCAGCTATGATATCTCTGGCACCCGCTAAAACATCTTCCGCTGAATGTAATTCTTTCGAGGCATCTATCAGCTTCAGGACTTCGCTGTCAATTTCTTTAAGCTCCTGAGCAAATATAAGTGCGGCTAATGGCTCCAGCCCTTTTTCTTTAGCGATGGTGGCTTTGGTACGTCGTTTGGGTTTATGTGGAAGGTAGATATCCTCCAGGGCGGACATTGTTTCCGCATTGTTCACTTTATCCTTAAGTTCGGGCGTAAGCTTGTTCTGCTCTTCCAGTGATTTCAGAACGGCTTCTTTTCTTTTATCAAGATCTCTTAACTGAGTAATCCGGTCTCTGATGGTCATAATCTCAACTTCATCCATGCTGCCTGTAATTTCTTTACGATACCGGGCAATAAATGGAATAGTTGCGCCTTCATCAAGCAATTCAATTGTGGCCTTCACTTTTTCCTGTGTGAGATTAATTTCTTCCGCGATCTTTCTTAAATGTTCTTTTTCCATTGGTGATGAATTTTAACTTAACAAAAATATAAAAGAGATGATGTGATTTATCCCCAATGAAATTATTGTGGATAAAAAGATATTTTTTTAAAAATTTGAAAGAACGGATCTCAAAAAATGCTTTTAATATGTGCCGTGTTTTTTTATATTAGCTCACTGAACGTCAATTATCCATCATGAAACATTTTTATTTTATTTTTTTAGCGGCTATTGTTTTTATCTCTACTGTATCCATGGCTCAGAAATATTCTTTCGACAATCCTGCGGATTATAATAATCATGTTGTGGAAGAGCAGAACATAGTTATGAGAAAAAGCATTGATTATACTATGCAGACTGTTCATTCTGATGATGAAAATAGTAATAACGCCATGAGGCTCGAAGTGATCAAACAGATTGACCAGTCCATCGGCGAATTAAAGAACACGGCAGCCTATAAGAATGATGCCAAGCTGAGGGATGAATCAATTGATGTGCTAACCTTATATAAAGAAGCATTTACTACAGAATTCCAGGAAGTGAACTCTCTGAGAAAGAAGAGCCAGGACTCTTATGAGGCCATGGATAAATATTTCAAGGCGCAGGACAAAGCCGAAAATAAACTAAGCAACGCGAGCAGGAGATTCGCCAAGGCTCAGCTTGATTTTGCCACCAAATATAAGCTTACAATGGAAAAGGGTTCTATGCAGGATGAGTTGGATATTATTACCAAAGTAAACCAGTATAGCAGGGCTTTATTCCTGGCACAATTCAAGGTCTCCAAAGTGAACGCGGGCTTTCTCGACGCGCTGAATGCTCAGAAAGCAGGTGTAATGGAAGATAAAAGAAAAGAGCTGCAAACTGTTTCTGCGACTTCCCTGAGTACTGTAAAAGCCTTGTCAGCCTTTAATGGAGATAAAAATTACAAAGCCGCTACCATCAAGCTGATTGAATATTATAAATCACATTCAGAGAAAGAATACCTGGAAATGGAAACCATTCTTAAAAAATCCAGGCCTGAAAATAAAGATATTGAAAGGTTCAATCTTCTGGTAATAAAAATGAATGAAGAAACCACCAAGAATGTACAGGACTTCAACAAGGCTAATAAGGAGTTTATGAGAGATAATATTCCGAGTAAATGAAATAGTATTTCTGATGCTTTTTATTTTTTAATCTTTCATAAAGGAGTTAATAAACCATGATTTTTAATCACTGCTTCAGAAGCTGAATTGGCCTCATTCTTTTTATTTATAACTTCTTTATGCTTTAAATGCTTATAATGATAAAGAGAATCTATGAAAAAACTATTGTTGTTTACAGTCATTGTTCTTTCGGGCTTATATTCCTGCGGCTATCAAAGTTCAACTTTAAATGACCGCCGGGGAGAAAAGGTACCTTCCTTTGATACTTTTTCGAAAAATGATTCTGTTACCCCTAATAACTCTATGAATTCTAATGCCAGCACGGATAATGCTGAAGATCCCAGAAATGGAAATGGAAAAGGAAGTGGAATGTAAAAAAGTCAGTCCGCCGAGACGGACTGACTTTTTTTAAGAATAATATAATGATTGAATTTTTAACCTAGTTAGCAGGGAAAGTAGCCAATTCTGACCATTTCTTTACCAGATCAATATTTAGCAGCTCATCTTTTTTCAGGCCATCCATTATTTGCTCAGAAGTTATATGTATATCATAAAGATCCAGTATCTGATTGAATTTTTTACAGAATCGTTCTTTTGATGAGTTTTTATCATTGCCCCATTGGAGCGAGCCGACCTTTGCATCAAGGAAGGTAGCGATATCCTCGTAAGGATTAACATCGTGATTTACACTGTCCGATACGCTGAAATATATCCTGGATAACCAACGCATTTTGTTTTCTTTAGTGAATTCTTCTTTCATGGTCATGGTCTTGAATTTATTTAAAAATATTAAAAAATGTGAAATTTATCAATTGTGCCTTTTATCAAGGTTATTAATGGAAGCTAAATATATTGAAAATTCTATTTTATTTATAGTAGATTACTTTTTAATTCAACGCTATGAAAAATGTTTTCCAGCTCCCTAGAATAGCTCTTGGTTTCTTGCTTTGCGGATGTAAAGAGAATAAAGAAAGTCATACAGCCGAGACCAATGATACCGCTCATGTCGTAATGAAGATAGTGTTCAAAAGCCGGTGACAGATCGAAATGAGGGCTTTCAAAAGACCTATAATGATATTAAAAAAGAAAGCTATGATAAGGTTGATCAGCATATAGACTCAG
>DATMOV010000125.1:0-3105 GCA_035568055.1 Cytophagaceae bacterium | reverse complement strand
CGCGAATTATTATGATTATCTGAATCCTTTCTATCCGAATTTCTATTATCAGGTAGCAAGTTTTCCTATGGACAGCACTATTACCATCGCTCATTTTACAAATGTTCTTGATAATGCCATAAATGCAGGGGGATGGTTTATCCCAATGTATCATAGCATAGAAACAGGCACTCTTATGACGGTTTCTGCGAATATGTTCACGAAGCAGATGGATTCTATTCACAGCAGAGATTCTAAAATCTGGATTGCTCCATTCGGCGAACAACTAAGATATCATAAAGAAAGAAGATATGCCCATTTATCAGTAGAATCAGAGGATGAGAAAACATGGGAATTAGATTTTTCTGATAATCTTCCAGACTCAGCATTCTATCAGCCTTTAACAATACGGCTAAAAAAACCATCCTGGAAAATTTCGTCTATCGTTCAGAATAATGTTACTATTTCTTTCCTGGATGATGGCGACACAATTCAATTTAATGCTATTCCATCCGACCTAGAGGATGTTATAATTTATAAAGCCTCGGCTGTAACCGCATTATTCAAAAGCGCGCCATGTTCGGGTTCCTGCGTAGTGCTGGATCAAAATTACCCTAATCCTTCGGAAGACTATACAATCATTAGTTATGGAATTGAAAATCCAACCCATGTAAAGCTTGAAATATATAATTCTGATAATTTATCACTTACCACGATAAAAAATGAATATCAGGGACCTGGTAAGTATGAAATAAAATTCAATACCCAAAGCCTGCCTGGTGGAATTTATTTATACAGACTGACCACGGATGCCTATTCGGAAGTTAAGCGGATGGTAGTTTTAAAATAAAAATGTAACTCTGGATTATATCCGGGGTGTTTTCTTAGTTACAGTTTTCGCATAATCCTTCTATTAAGAAAGTATACTTTAAAGGCTTTAATTTTTTTGACAGTTTAACTGCTGGTATTATTTTGTCTTCGAGGCAAAGGGTCAGATTACAATTGTTGCATTTAAAATGAACATGGTTGTCGTTATGAATGTGATCAATCCCTTCATGATTACAAAGAGCATAACTCAGTGCGCCAGACTGATCAGGTATCGTATGAATCAAGCCTTTCTCTTCAAAGGATTGCAGTGTTCTATAAAGTGTGACGCGGTCAAAATTCTCACCCAGCTTCTTTTGAAGCTCTGAGTATGCCAGCACCCTTTTATTTTTAATAAAAACAGTGAGCATTTGCACTCTACTCAGAGTTACTTTAAGTGCGTGTTGCTGTAAAATCCTTTCAACTTCTGTTGCCATGATCACAAATGTAAATAAATCTTAGCACAAATTTAATGCAACATTGTTGCATTTTAAATAAATTATTGATAAAATCGCAACATTGTTGCATTAACCCGGTTAATGTTTCATGCCTGTTTTGAAGAGACATTATATACATATCGTTTTCTCCTGGATGCTTCTGGCTAATCTTTCTTTTAGTCATATAGCATTGAATTTCTTTCATCATCATGAGAGGGAAAAAGATGTAAGTTCAGTTGAAGCGATTAAATCTACAATCAGTAATGATACCGGTTCCCAACATATACTGGCATGCAAAAAGCATCAGGAATCCTGTAAGATCTGCGACCTTCATTTATTTTATGAATTATTCGCGGACGAGTTATCGGTATTTAATTCTCTTCCAAAAATTTATATTGTTCACTATAATTATTCAGCATCATTTTTAGAAATTTATTCCCCTTACGGTTCGGGTAGAGCACCTCCCATTCATTCTTCTTTATCCTAAGGCTTCGTCCTTAAATATTCAGATAGCAGCCATGTGCTTATCTGAATGTTATTAATCTTTTAATCTAATCTTTATTATTTCAAGCCGTGCATTTATCACTCAGGATAAATCTTGTTATGCTTTTATTAGTTCTATCGCTGAAAGGTTTTTCCCAGCAGGATAGCATTGGTAGAAAATCTTGTGCCATTATCTTTAAAGGGAAGGTATATGCTGCCGGCAATGATTCATTGCCTTATGCTACCGTTGAAATTAAAGAGATTAACAAAGGTGTTGTGACAGACGAGCAGGGTAATTTTCTTATTAAGAATATTTGTCCGGGAACATATACAGTTGAATGTAATTATCTCGGATTCAAAAGTATTGTTAAGCAGATAACTTTCAATAAAAATATCTCCTATGATTTTTTGATGATGTCGGAAGATATACAGGTTCAGGAGGTCGAGATCAGGGATACGAAAAGGAAAGAAGAAAAAAATGAGATGATTAGCCAGCAAAGATCGGAGCTGAAAGGAAAAGACCTTGACAGAACAAGAGGTCTTTCGCTTGGAGAATCTTTGAAATCTATTCCCGGGGTTAATTCAATACAGACCGGTCCTTCCATTTCTAAACCAATTATTCATGGATTGCATAGCAACAGGATATTGATTTTAAATAATGGAGTAAGGCAGGAAAGTCAGCAATGGGGATCAGAACATGCTCCTGAAATTGATCCCTTCATCGCGACAAAAATATCAGTGATCAAAGGTGCATCCAGTATTCGCTATGGTTCAGATGCAATTGGCGGCGTGATACTGGTCGAGCCTAAAGCGCTCCTATCTGAACCGGGAGTAAAAGGAGAATTGAATTTAGTAGGCATGAGCAATAGCCGGCTTGGCGCATCATCGGCGATTGTTGAGGGAGCCTTCGATAAAAAGTTAAAGGGCCTGAGCTGGCGGTTGCAGGGCACAGCAAGGCGGGCAGGAAATAGCAAAACATCCGGTTATTACATGGAAAATACCGGCTTCAGAGAAGAGAATTTTTCCTCCGCCCTGGCTTATAACAAAGAAAGGTTTGGAGCAGAATTATATTTCAGCCGGTTTAATACCAGCCTGGGAATTTTCACGGGATCGCAGGTTGGCAACATTACTGACCTGCAGCAAGCATTGCAAAATACAAGGCCATCTACTCCATCCTATTTTACTTATAAAATTGGCAGGCCGAATCAGCAGGTTACTCATGATCTTTTTAAAGCGAAGTCATTTTGGAAATTTAAAGAGGCTGGCAAGCTTGAATTTATTTTTGCACGCCAGCAGAACAAGCGCTATGAATACGATCACATTCCATTCAATGGCTCTACTA
>DATMOV010000124.1:0-3055 GCA_035568055.1 Cytophagaceae bacterium | reverse complement strand
AATTGAATTCTTCTGGCGATGCTGTCTATAGCCATGAGCAGGGAATTGCAGAGATCTGACTTGTTTGAAAAATTTGCGGAGTGAAGATTTGAAACCCTGCCATCCTCAATAAATCCCCATGCTCTGCCCCATTTGTCGCGGTGCTCAGTATCGTAAACTCCGAAAGCGTAACCCTGATTTTTTCTTATTAAAGAAAAACATGGGATATCGGTATAACCGTCACCAACAAATATCATCCTGTCAAGTGTGATCCTTAATTTTTTTTCGTCCACCTTTTTATTTACATCAAAAGGTTTACCTCTGTATTTTTTACCCGTCAGGCCTTTGGAGATATGAAAAAGATACCTGGTTTTGTCGGTGAAGCTTACAATTTTTTTAGGAAAAGAAATCATCCCTTTTTTATCGTAGCTGAAATCAGAAGCCCATATATCGGTAAAGTTTTTAGCGATCTTTGTTTGTCTGAGCAAGTCGCCAAGCCCACTGCTGATCAGGTAAAATTCAAGCTCTATCTCAGGATAATTCTTCGCCGAATATTCTTTCAGTCTGGTAAAGATCGTATTAACTCCTTTATTAAAATCCAGCTTGCTGCCATAATTTTCTATCGCTTCACGGGTAATTGGTTTTATCCTTCCTGAATTGGATTCTTCTATCATCATGTAAAGGTAAGCGGGCACAGGATCCCAATCTTCATCGAGGAGCTTCTGCACTTTCTTTTGCCAGAATTCCGGCACATCCACACCCATGTTTTCAAGAAAACTTGAAGTGCTGTCGGGAGCAAGGGTATCATCAAAATCAAAAACCAGCGCAATCTTATTCATAATTATTTTGCCTCTTTTATAGAATTAGCTTCCATAAAAATTTTCTTGATTTCAGGATGCTTTATCCTTATAGTGTCTTCCATACGGTCAATAGCAGCTTCAACCTCATTGGTTGACATACCTTTTTTAAATCTGATATCAAGAATAAGTAAAATATCATCCGGACTCATGTGCATGGTGAGAGGATCTCTGATCAATTCAACCGAACGATCTTTACTCACAATTTCGCTGATGCTGTCTATTAAAGGTCTTTCGGCTGCTTCGCCTACAAGCAGGCTTTTACTTTGGCGAAGAAGAAGGATAGCTACCACACCCAGCATGCCCCCGATAAATATTGAAGCGCCGCCATCCAGGTATGGGTTATTCAAAAAGTGGCCGAGAAAAACCCCTAAGAATGCTATTAAGATGCCTATCATATCAGCAGCATTCTCATACATCACTGCGTATACGGAAGGATCTTTGCTTTGCAGGATCGCTTTCAAAAAACTTTTGTCTCCCTTGTGAGCTTTTAGCTCACGCAGAATTATAATGGTTGAAATACCTTCAAAGACGAAAGAAAGAAATAATACTATATAGTCCCAGGAAGGATCCTCCAGTGGCTTTGGATCAATACAATGGGTGATACCTTCATATACCGACATGCCTCCTCCTATCGCGAAGATGAGTACCCCAACAATAAGAGTCCAGAAATAAAGTTCTTTGCCAAAGCCGAAGGGATGTTCCTTGTCAGGAAGTTTTTTACTTTGGTCAATACCATATAAAAGCAATATCGCATTGCCAGTGTCAATAAGCGAATGTATACCTTCGGAAATCATTGCCGAACTGCCCGTGACGGCGGCGGCAATGAACTTGATAACCGCTATGGCGAGGTTAGCGGCAAGAGCGCCATATAATCCAATCTTCGAACCTGAGGTCGACATTTAATCAATTTTAATGTTGTTAAGATACAAAAATAATTTAATGGAGAAAGGGGAAATGCTCATGGATTTATTTTTTATTGATCGGAGCATGCAATTCGCCTTTCCAAAAATATTTTGTCGAAAAAGGGTTTCGCCCCAATAATATTGTAGCGGGCTTTACATCAGCAGTATTGTCTTTAAAAAGAAGCCTGAACTGATCGTAACTTAATAAACGGGGAAAGAATATGCTAAGAAAGTTCTTTACGAAAAATTCAATAAAATTTCGGTTTATCTCCAACAATTTTATTTTCTTCCCTGAGTTCTCCATTGCAAATTCTATCAGATTTCTGAAGGAAATTTCTGCAGGCCCAACTAGAGGAATTACCTGTTCCGGATAATTTATTTTACAGATGTTTCCAATAATCATGCAAAGATCCTGAACTAGGATAGGCTGGATCTTATGGTCTAAAAATCCTCCAGGAAGAATTACAAACCCGAATGCTTTACCCACTTTAATCAGAGATGAAATCTTTCGCACCAGCATCGTATTGTGGGTGCAAATAATGGAGGGCCGAAGGATAAATGTATTTTTGTGTTTTAGCAGCAGATTGTCAGCGATAGCTTTGGTTCTTAGAAAAGCTATGTCAGAATTTTCTTCTGCACCGAGTACAGAAATCTGGATGACACGCGGACTACCCATCAATGGCAGGTTCTTTATTATTAGTGCAGTGAGCTGGCCGTGAATTTTTTCAAAAGGATATTTCCTACTGGGATAAATAGCACCTACACTATTTATCACTACATCAAATTTACCAAGAGGACTCCAGTCATCTTTGAATGGATCAAATTGTAAGAGTTTAGGATTGCTATTTCGGGATGTGCCTGTAACATCATTATCTTTTTGAGAAGAAAGATAATGATACAATTCTTTTCCTGCCTGGCCTGAAGCACCTATAATCAGAATCCTCATTCTAAATTGGTTTGGGAGGAAGCCAGGTGTAATAGATCGTTTCGAATACCCTGAAAGCAGCTTCAAATTTTGTTGTCTCGAAAAAAGTATTTTCAAAAGCTGCACAGTTCACCGGCTGTATAGGCCATTTTTCTCTTTGGATCTGAGTAAATCTCAATTGTTGTCCTAACACTGAGTATGCGCGATCCAAAGCGCCTGTGACTTGATGTAATTCAGTGAGTCTTTGATCTTCCCGGATGATTTCATTTTCGATAGAATATTTTACATGTTTAGCTCTCCTTTCAACTTCTACTATTTCATTTCTATCCCTGATCGTAGCGTGATCCAGCTTGTAATCAGTAAACATGGATCCGCCTTTTTCAATCAAA
>DATMOV010000123.1:0-2496 GCA_035568055.1 Cytophagaceae bacterium | reverse complement strand
TTAAGATAATCTGAATGAAGCAGTCCGTCGAGGTGGGCATTGATATCCTGACCGTCGGCGATATATTTCTCCTGCAGTTTCTTTATCTTGTCTAATATTTTTGGATCAAGCTCCATCAGAGAACATTATTTAAAGTTATAAGTTGTAAATTTGAACATTTAAGACGGATTTTTCAATTAAATTGATCAGGGTAAAATATTGTCCCGTCAGGGTTTTGCTGAAACTTATATCATCAGCATTTACAAAGTAGTATATTTATCTGAATTTTATAAAAAAAGCAACTGCAATTATGGCCACCGACAGATTCGAAGCTCCCGATTATTACCAGATAGATGACTTGTTAACGGATGAACAGAAGCTCATACGCGATAGCATGAGAGCTTTTGTAAAGAAGGAGATCAGCCCGATCATTGAAGATTGCTGCCAGCGGGGAGTTTTTCCGGAAGCACTTGTAAAAAAATTTGGTGAGATAGGTGCTTTCGGCCCTACTATTCCTGCTGAGTATGGCGGTGGCGGACTTGATTATATTTCTTATGGCTTGATGATGCAGGAAATCGAAAGAGGAGATTCAGGAATGAGGTCGACTGCTTCAGTACAAGGCTCGCTGGTGATGTTCCCGATCAATGAATATGGTTCGGAAGAACAGAAAATGAAGTTCCTGCCCAAATTAGCTTCGGGGGAAATACTCGGTTGTTTCGGACTCACAGAACCTGACCATGGCTCGAATCCATCCGGTATGGTTACTCACTTCAACGACATGGGTGACCATTATTTATTGAACGGAGCTAAAATGTGGATCACCAATTCTCCAAAAGCGGATATAGCAGTGGTATGGGCTAAAAACGAAGAAGGAAGAATAAAAGGATTGATCGTTGAACGGGGCATGGAAGGATTTACCACTCCTGAAACACATAACAAATGGTCTTTGCGTGCAAGCCTCACAGGCGAACTTGTTTTTGATAACGTGAAAATACCCAAGGAAAATCTGCTGCCGAAAGCAACAGGGTTGAGTGGGCCTTTAAAATGCCTGGACTCCGCCAGGTATGGAATTGCCTGGGGTGTCCTTGGTGCAGCAATGGATTGTTATGATTCTGCAAAAAGATATTCGCTGGAAAGAATTCAATTCGGCAAACCGATTGCTTCCTTTCAGCTTACCCAGAAAAAACTTGCTGAGATGCTCACCGAAATCACGAAAGCACAACTGCTGGTGTGGAGGCTCGGAACATTAAAGAACGAAGGCAAAGCGACCAGCCAGCAGATCTCGATGGCAAAAAGAAACAATGTGAATATGGCACTTCAGATTGCCCGCGAAGCCAGGCAGATCCATGGAGCTATGGGCATAACAGGAGAATATCCGATCATGCGTCACATGATGAATCTGGAATCCGTTGTCACTTACGAAGGCACTCATGATATACATCTGCTGATCACCGGAGAAGATATTACCGGGATACCAGCATTTAAATAAACGACTCTATTATCATTTTTTTAGCTTTTAAATTGCTGGAGCCAGTTAATAGCTTCTTGCCTATCCGTAAAAAGCTTTGTAGGCAAAACCGGTTTATTGATCATTAGAAAAAAATTTATAAATATCGTTTGAACCTGACTTTTAACCAGAAAAGCTCCGCTATTGAGGTATCTGATTCCATCCCCTTTCGCGAAGTATTCCCTGGCGACCTTAGTGATATATTGGATCTGACAAAAATCTACTAAAGCAGGATAAGTGCGTCCTTTTGAGATTCTGATTCTTTTCCCGACAATGCTAATGGCCGCTTCTTCTGTGATAATAAGACCAGGAGAAAATATGTAGCAGATAATTCCATCTTCAATCCACATTTCCCCAAATTCATCTTTATAATATTGTTCCCGAACTATTCTTGTCATCTAAGTAATTTCGCTCTATTACTAAATTATCTTTTTGAACAAACAATATTATGCATAAAACTCCAAAGACATTTGCCAACTTATTTATAACTTGTAAGTATGAATAAAAACCTGGGTATACTTTGCAGTTCCGGGGCCTGGGGAGGATTGGAGATCAATACCATCAGGCTTGCAGGATGGATGAGGCAAAGAGGCTGGAAAGTTACTCTTTACACCCCGCCAAACACTATTCTTACCGGCCATGCCATAAAAACCGGAATTACAGTCAGCCCAATTAAAAACCCTTTTAAATATTTAGATCTGATAGGTGCTTATCAGCTCAATAAAAAGCTCCGCCAAAATAACACGGAGGTGCTTTTAGTATGTCCCAACAGGGATTTAAGTATAGCTGCCTGGGCCAAATTTTTTTCCGGCAACAGACTAAAAATTATGTATCAGCAGCACATGCAGATAGGCGTAGAGAAGAAAGACTTTATACACACTTTACGCTTTTCAAAAATCGATGCCTGGCTCACGCCTCTTTCCTATCTGGCTCAAGAAGTGAAAAACAAAACCAGAGTTGACCCGAAAAAAATTCATATTGTGCCATTCTGCATACAGACAGAAAATTTT
>DATMOV010000122.1:0-3817 GCA_035568055.1 Cytophagaceae bacterium | reverse complement strand
ATTCCGGATTCCATATCAGTTGATTTTAGCCTATATCTGATTGGTGATGCCGGAGATCCAATCCTTACCAGCACTGAACCTGTTTTTAAACTTTTAAAATCGAACCTGGAAAAAGACAGTAACAGCGCGGTGGTATTCCTGGGCGACAACATATACTATAACGGGCTTGTCTCAGAAGAGAACAAAATGCGGCCCAAGATGGAAAAAAAGATCAATGAGCAGCTGAGCATTGTAGAGAATTACAAAGGCCAGGTTTTTTTTATTTCAGGAAATCATGACTGGGATAATATGATGGCGGGGGGCCTTGACGCGATCAAAAGAGAGGAAGTATATGTAGAGGAAAAACTTAAAAGAGGCAACACCTTTGTCCCAGACTTTGGATGCCCCGGGCCTTTCAAAGTGAATATTTCCAAAAATATCGTACTTATAGCGATTGATTCACAGTGGTGGCTGCATAAAAAAAATAAACCTTATGGCAGATGCGGGAATTGCGATGCCGAAGATGAGGAAGATGTACTGGTTCAGCTGCAAGATATTATTGAAAAAAACAAAGGGAGAAATATTGTGATAGCGGCACACCATCCCTTAGTCAGCAATGGAAATCACGGAGGATATTTTTCCGCTATGGACTATTTCTTTCCATTAAAGATCGTCAGAAAGAGCGGCCAGTATATTCCTATTCCGGTACTCGGGGCTCTCTATCCGCTTTTCAGAAAATTTGGAGGCAGCGAACAGGATCTTTCAAGCTACAAATATCAAGCTTACAAAAACGGCCTGATGAATATTTTCAAAAATTATGACAACCTGATTTTCGCAGCAGGACATGACCATAATCTTCAGTATCATAAGATCGGAACTTTACATCAGATAATCAGCGGCTCAGGAAGCAAGCTCAATGATTTAACAGGGGGAAATGAAGCTACATTCGCTCAAAAGCAAAAAGGCTATGCTAAAATTGTGTACATGAAGAATGGTGATGTATGGACTGAATACTGGAATCCGGAAAAAGATGGCAGCAGCGGAAAGCTGATCTTCCGCACCAAGCTTTATAGCAAGAAAGAATTAATGCCCGAGTCATTTTGTTCGCTTTCCCATACGGATTATACAGACAGCACTATTACGCTGGCCGCAAATACCGGCTACAAAAGATCAAAGGCAGGCAGATTATTATTGGGAGATCATTACAGAACAGAATGGTCTACTCCCGTCACTGTTAACTACCTGGACCTTCAAAAAGAAAAAGGTGGGTTAATCCCTTATGCCAAAGGAGGTCGGAAACAAACCGCTTCACTGAAAGTGAGAAATCTCGATGATCAGGAATTCAAGCTGAGAACTGTTAACAAAGAATCGGAAAAAATTCTGCCGGAAGAATACCGGAATTCCGTTGTCGAGGATCTGGTGGCGGATCAGATATCCGCGCAGCATCCCTACGGTGCAATCACTGTCACTCCAATAGCAGAGGCTGCAGGTGTGCTTCATACAAATCCCAAACTGGTTTATATTCCGAATGATGATTGCCTTGGCCCTTACCGGGATGAGTTTAAAGGGAAAATCATGTTCTTTGAAGAAGACCCGAACGGCAATCATGAAGAAGCGGACAATCTGGGAAATTCAAAACATATAGTGGGTACAGATAAAGTAAAAGAAAAAATTGAAGGCGATCATAATAACAAAGTAGATGAAAACTCTTTTTGCCGCGCACGCTTGCTGGATATGCTATTAGGTGATTGGGACAGACATGATAAACAATTCAGATGGGCAAGTTTCGAGAATAAGAAAGAAATTCTTTATGTGCCGATACCCGAAGACCGCGATCAGGTCTATTTCAAATTTGATGGTATCATACCTTTTATTCTCAGCAGAACATGGTCGGTAAATAATCTGCAAAATTTCGGCTACGATTATAAAGATATCATCGGGCTGAATAAATCCGCTGCATCAATTGACAGAAGATTCCTAAGCACCATCAGTGAAACGGAATGGATCGCTATTGCCGATAGCCTGAAACTATCGGTCACTGACAAAGTCATTGAAGATGCTATCCATAGATTGCCGGAAAGTATTTTCAAGATCCATGGAGATGAGATTATTTCCAAGCTTAAATCACGGAGAGATAAATTACCTGATGCGGCAAAAGCATATTATCGTGTCCTGGCAAAATATGTGAATGTTTATACAAGCAATAAGAATGAAAAATTTGTAGTGCAAAGATTAAATGACAATGAAACAAAAGTAAGCATATACAAAATCGGGAAAGACGGTGAGACGAAACATAAAATCTTCGAAAGAATTTTTTACCGCAAACAAACCAAAGAAGTAAGGCTTTATGGCCTGAGTGGCAATGATATTTTTACTGTGACAGGAAATACAAAAAAAGGGATTAAGATTAGAATTATCGGGGGCGATGGCAATGATACAATTACCGACCAATCCAAAGTAGCAGGTATTCCAAAGAAAACAATCGTATATGATAACCTGGAGGGAAATCAATTTAACCTGAACAGGGAGACCAACAGGGAAATGTCAAAAGATCCTGCTATCAACAATCCTTCACAGGATAAATTTTTCTATAATTACCTGGGACCTCAAGCTACGCTCTTCTATAATCAGGATGATGGCCTTTTTGCCGGAGGAGGGTTTCTTTATAAAAGATACAAATTCAGACGAACGCCTTACGCTGAACAACATCGCCTGATGGTCAGCGTGGCAACAAATACAGGTTCCAAAAAAGTGGAATATGAAGGAGACATCAAAGGGCTTTTTCTTGGCCTTGACCTGGGAATAAAATTTCTGGCTTATACACCCGCGTTTGTAATTAATTATTTTGGCTATGGCAATGAATCTAAAAACCTTCATCAGCCAATACCTTTCAACCGGGTAAGGTTGAATAAAATTATTTTTAATCCGTCTATCAACAAAACACTCACCTCGTTTTTTACTGTAGGTATCGGTCCTAAATTCGAACGCTACCGCATCGACAAAGTTCCAGGTGTTTATATTGATACGACCCTTGCTTTAACTGATCAGAATTTGTTTGCAGCTCGTCAATATGGTGGTGTAAGATCGTTTTTCAGACTCGGCACCAAAGACAGTCCTGTTAATCCTAAAAGAGGCATGTTATGGACAGCAGAAGCAAACTGGATGAAAGAATTTAAAAGTGGCAACAGCACTTATTCACAATACTTATCTGACTTTATCTTTTATATTTCTCCCAACCTGCCTTTCCAACTGACATTCGCAGGAAGAATTGGAGGAGGCCTCAACTATGGCGATTTTCAGTTCTACCAGGCAAATACCCTGGGGATGACAGATCACTTACGCGGGTTCAGAAAAACCAGATTTGTCGGAGATAAAAGTTTCTATCAGAATTTTGAAACCAGGCTGCAGGTATTAAAATTCAATGCCTATCTTTTTCCGGGAAAGCTGGGAATTCTCGGCTTCATCGACAATGGAAGAGTTTGGGCCAGAGGAGAAAGATCCGATACCTGGCACACTGGATATGGTGGCGGATTGTGGGCATCAATATTTGATAAATTTATTGTCACCACCACTTATGCCCTATCTGCCGAAAGCCATTTTTTTAATTTCAAACTGGGGTTCTTTTACTAACAATCAATTTGAGTATGAAAAAAAAATATTTTATACTTCATATTTTCTTGTCAATTTCTCTTCTTGTCTATGGGCAGAATGATAGTATAAATCTTATAAAAAATCCGTCTTCAAAGGATTGTAATCCCATGCTGGCTGGTATGGCACCATCAAAAGGTTTCTCCATTTCTTACGAAAGAGTGGGAAACTCACACATTAAATCCGTTTC
>DATMOV010000121.1:0-6001 GCA_035568055.1 Cytophagaceae bacterium | reverse complement strand
CACAATAAAACCCGTAATGGGTGCACTCATGTGATAAATCTCAAGGGTTGAATCGCCAAATATTTTTACAACTCTTTTTGTTCGGGTTACTTCTGCTAATGCTATCTCATAATTTTCTTTCGCAGTCAGATAATCTTTCTGAGAAGTTACCCCCGTTCTTGCGAGCTCTTCAGTTACATCCATGTTCTTTTTGGCGATCCTCAGATTAGCCAATGCAGTCTTATACTCTGAAGTATAACCTGCCATTTCAGAACTTCTTATTTGAGCAAGGGCCTGACCTTTCTGAACATAATCTCCCAGCGAAACCATTGCCTTTTCAACTATTCCGCCTACCGGAGAATAGAGTTTTATTACCCGGTCTTCATTAAATGAAATTTTACCGGTAAGTCTGGTTTCTTCCGCCAGGTTCCTTAATTTGATCGTATCAAAAGAAATAATTTTAAGCATTGAGTCAGAGATACATTCCATACCGGTATTATGTTCCGGATGTTTCTTTTTTTGACATCCTATATAAAGAATCGTCATGAATTGAATCAGGATTACTAAGACTGTCAATCGGAGAAAGACTCGTAATGAATGCATATTTTTCAATTAAAAATTATTTAAACAAATCTTTACCTACAGAATAATTCAATTGTTCCTTAGCCTGCAAAAAATCCTGCTCCAGGTTGAAAGCGGCAATTTTTGTATCTCTATAACTTTCGAAAAAATCAATAAATTCAAGCAAGCCTACTATGTGTTGCTCATAATTTTTTGTCAGGCTCTGAAAATATAAATCATATTTATTTTCAAAAGACTTATTAAAACCGGTATATACACTTTGATATTTTATAAATTGAATGTAAGCGGCCGATAAATCATTTAAAGCTTCCCTGAGCTGATTTTCATAGATAGCCTTTTGTTCTGTTATACTATATTCTGCCGTCTTTATATTTCCCTGGTTTCTGTTCCACGCCGGAAGACTCATTCTTAACAATACTCCATAATAATTGGGTATATAGTTAGAGTATCTGGTATAAGTAACCCCTACATCAAGATCAGGATAAGCAAGCGATCTTTGCAATTTAAAATTTCTTTCCGCGGCCTCGATTTCTTTAATCGCGGCCTTTAAATCAAAACGGTTTTCAATAGCTACAACAGCTAAGGAGTCCAATGAAGGCAGTCTTGCTGCCTTTAATTTGTTTGTATCTTTTAAAGCAATAATTTTTGCCTTGGTTGGCAAACCTAAAATTGTTTTTAGTTCGCTTTCAGCATTGCTCCTCTGAGTAATAAAGTCACGGATTGAATTTTCAACATCAAAGGCAAGCGCTTGTATTCTCAACAAATCTTTCAAAGGCATATTCCCCTCATTCACCTGAATGCTTATATTATGAATTAGAAAATTAAGTGAATTAAGTTCTGATTGCAGCAATTCAATTGCCTGCTGAAATTGTAATAGAAGATAATAATCGCTGCGCAGGTTGAACTTGAGTGTACGTATCAAATCGTAAAAATCATCTTCCGTAATCTCAACATTAATTTTATTCAGCTTCACCAGATTACTTCTCTTTCCTGCTGTTTTAATTATCTGATCGATATTGCTTGTAATTTCATTTCCGATATAATTGCCATTAGCATCCTTTTGTTCAGTCCCATAACTGAAATAGCGATTGCTTATCTGATTTCTCGGATTAGTTTCAAGATACAAAGTCGGGTTATCCCAAAGTCGGGACTGAATTACCTGGGCACGTGCTTCCTCAATATTCATTTTTTGCGCGAGCAAACGTAAATTATGTTTTAAAAAAATGCTTTCTGCATCTTCAAGAGCGAGGGTGATAGTATCTGCAGAAGTTGTTAGGTTTCCATTTAAAAAAGTTGACAGATTTTGGGCAAGTATTTCTTGAATCGATAATATCTTTAGAAGAATTATTAACAATAAGGCCTTGCATTCAAGGCCATGTCTAAAGAAATTAAATATCAAAACCATAGCAGTCCGATTGCCTTTTCTGTTTTCACACAAAACCTAATGCATTTGAATCGTGAAAATAAGAGCTATTGTGAATAATAATAACTATCAAAAAGGCAATTTGTTTATAAATATTATGGAAGGTTTCAGAAGAAATGGACGGTAGTGTTTGTAATGATGAGGATTTATATGCGGCTGGAAAAGATTGGAGGTGTCGTAGGTTCATATCCATGTATGACATGCTTATAAATTAGTCAAGCATAGTCAAAGCGCCGGCAATTTCACTTATTCTTAATTTACTTTTATGCAAGGACGATTGAAAAAAGAGAGAAAAGAGGAAATGAAAAATATAGATAAATCATATCATTCATGCAAATTCAGAGTGGGATGAATGAGTGAACCTGATATGGAAGAATATTGTTTTTCATGTAGGAGGCGATAGATTAAAATGAGAAAGATGCTTTTTATTTTTATAATTATATTGGCAGGTTGTGGCCATAAAAAAATTAAAGGAGATCGTGATATAGAAACTCCTACAAGCCCGGGAAAGAAAAGTGGGCTAACCATGTATCCTGAGAGCATAGGTTTTGGTAGGAAACAGCAAAAAAAATTGAGGAAGTATTATCCGGATTATAACCAAAATCATAATAAGGTTATTGATAATGAAAATAAAAGAAAGTGATAAAATACCGGCGAAAGCCACCAGTACATACCTCTACTCTTACGGCATCTTAGCAGAAACAATTTTATTTTTCCACCATAAATTTTTTCTTGTAAAGTTTTCCGGTAGATGATCTTACGTGCAGGATATGCAATCCTTTGTGGAAATTACTAACGTCTATTTGCGTGGTGACAGTTTTGGATAATTTATTAATTCCGCCGCAATAAACTTCCTTGCCCAGACGATCGTAAACAAAAATGTATATGTCGCCATTGTTGTCATCTGTGAAGTCAATATTCAGAGAACCTACTGCAGGATTAGGATATAAATTTACATTGGCTGAATTTGGTTCGAAGGGCGAGTCAACCTCAAAAATGGCGGTGACCTGTTCATTTGAGGTATTTCCCAATATGATTACCTGATTGGTTGAGTTAATTGTTCCCTCCCATCTCGCAAATTTATAACCAGGATAGGCCATCGCATATAATTTTACGGGAACATTTTTATAATATGTTCCCTGCCATGGGTAAACATTTTGGTTTACTCCCGGAAGATATTCATCAACCTCTATCTGATTGATCCTGATTTTTCCGTGCGATTGATCTGATACATTTAGGGTCACATGAACTGTATCATTCAGGCCGAAATATTGAAGATTATGCTGAAATTGAAATTGGGGTCTCATTGTAGCAAAATTTTTCATTTTAGCGAGGTCGGCATACCAGAAATTCATGTCTGCCGGAGCGTTCCACCTTGCAATATGGGCGGGCATTTCAGGCTCAATAAGGGATCTAAACCGATCAATTACATCGACCACTCTTTTTGGCTTTAGCGATGAGTTCATGTGGTCGGCCATGTAATTGATAAATAGATTTCTGAATTCCTGATTTTTTAAAAGATTTCTGAAAACTACCGTTGACCAGTCAGGATTAGGTTGTACTGTTCCGCCTGTCGCAGTGACTTCTTGCAATGTATTATATGTATAATCACCATTGGGCTGATTTGAGCTCATGACCATGTCAAGATCCTGAAGCCCCCATCTCCATCTTCCGTCATGCCCGTAATCTGAGTTTGGATTATACGGAGTGTTTTTTCTCCAGTATCTGATATTGCTTCCGGGCCAGTCTCTGTTGTTGAGGTATATTTCTGCCACATAAAATTCGGCATAATTCTCTACATCCATTTTGGTTTTGACATAGTCGTAGTTGCTGGATTGAGACATATCGTTACTGCTTATATATGATACAAGATCCCGATAATCCTTTATCGCGGAAGTATCGCCTTTATACAATATTCCTTCATTATATAATATAGTAGAACTTGTTTTAGGAACTCCATAATGTGAGACCAGATAATCCTGGTCAAGTTTTTCACGCAGGTCATGTATCCCCCAATACTCCCCATTCAGATAAACCACGCATGGCCTGTAAGCCTGAGTCGATTGCATTCTATGCGCAAAAAGGTACTGGCCGAGTGCGTCCCTGAACATGGAATATCCCCAGTCACTTCCATTATTACGAATCATAAATACACCAAATTTTGTAATATCTTTTGATACAAGATATTTTTGTTGAGTCATCCCGGTCGTTTGTACAAGCCCGGGGAATATTGGATATTTAACGGAATTGGGGTCATCAAATCCTTTGCCTCCTTTTAAATTCAAGGCATGTTGGCGATATAGCCTTGAGTATGCGCCATGAATATTTACTGACATGGTCTGTGAGAAGCCTAATACACCGCTATGCTCAAAGAATTCAACATGGCTTTGCCGGTTCCAATCTGCTCCGTGCTGTTTAAAATTTGCCGGAGTATTTCCATCAATAGGCATAGCAGGATGTGCTGCCAGTGAATCAGCAAAGATTTTTCCAGTTACATAAATCCCTTTGACATAGTCAAAGAGGCCTGAGGCATCAGTGCTTAAAGAGATTACAGGCATCTTAAAACGATTTTTGATATTGCTATCCACAAAATAAGTGCTGGTGATCACTTCACCGGGTAAATGGCCGCTCTTAAATGCCCGCGCTTTTATTACAGTATACTTTTCTATATTAATTGTTGGCGCCACCCAATAGCTATTGAAGGTGCTTTGTATCATGCAGATTCCATTCGGGTCACTGCTGCGATTTTTAATCGTTATCGGGCCAACATATAATGATGATGCCGATGTTGGCTCAGAGCCATCAAGTGTATAACGGATCTCCGCTGCTGGATCAGGACTGAATATGCTCAGGTCAAAAGAATTTTCGTAAAATCCTGCCGTTTGTGAAAATGCTGGGGCAGGAAGTGCCGCTGAAAAAGTTGGAGTAGTATTAGGCATACCGGGGGTAGCCTGACCAAAGAATGCAAAAGATGAGCCTCCGTCAGGGCTTCTTCCATAAGAGATGTTAATTCCCATCGATACGTAATCATAATGATCAATCATGTTACCGGATGGGTCTGAAATATAAATACCCTGCCATGGAGTACTTGTTGAGTTAAGAGATATGTCGCAGTGAATTTCATTCGGAGCTCCTGTTTTCTTGCCCGATATATATATAATCTGGTATCCTCCTGCTGGTATGTTTATATTGGGAAATTTCCATTTTAAAAGATCATACGAATGATCGGCCAGGTAATAACCTTGCAGATTAATAGCTGTCGGGCCGACGTTATATAATTCTATCCATGGACTATAATTTCCGCTACCATCTTTTAAAGCAGTGGTATTCCAATCCATCATCTCATTTATTTTCACTGTTTGCCCGAGGCATAAATCAGTTGAAGCAATGAGAGAAATTAGTGTAAAATAAAATATTCTCATATGTGTATAAAAAATCGGTGGCTTAACAAATATATAACCTGTAAAAGACCGATTAGTTATTAGCAGATAATGAAATTCTGAAAGAAGCTTAAGTTCGCTTAATTTCTATGAGCAAGTATTGCAAAAAAAATATGATTGTATCTTAACGCATTCACTATCTAACAGTATATCTGACAAAAGCAGGTTGGGCAATGGACATATTTGATTGAATTATTACGGAGAGAAAAATATCCGGCAGCTCAATTATTTAAGATGAGAAAAGCAAGTTTTTTCTCATCCGGAATAGCATCGTACTTGGTTTTATTTCTCACCTTAAGTACCTTTTTTACAAAGGCCCAGCAAGTGGCATTTCTTAGCTCGAGCTTATTGGAGAGTTCAGTGATAGACATGTCTTCGCCATATCTGTTAATGGTGGCAACGATATACAAAGCTTTATTGATGGGAAATTTACAGCGATAAAAAATTGTGTTTGTCGTGATAGTTTCATCATAGCGGCAGCGGGTACATCTCCTGGAGAATACATTGATGCCCTTGCCAAATTTTATATTGCTGCATTTGATACAGGTAAATCCATCGGGCCATTTTAATTCTTCCA